>JANMJC010000464.1:0-6342 GCA_031371185.1 Paracoccaceae bacterium
GAAACGGCCAAGCTCAACGCCGTCGATCCCCACGCCTGGCTCGCAGACACCCTAGCCCGCATTCCGGACTACAAGATCAACAAGGTCGATGATCTGCTGCCGTGGCGCTGGAACGAATAGCGGTCAGACCGGACGCTTACCAAAACGCAAAACCAAGCCTACCCCAATACCCACAGCGGCAAGTGTCCGACCGAGCCGGGCCGATGCCGCGGTGCGGATCTGCAACCGCCCGTGACGGCTTGAAACAGGCGGGCTTTCGGCGGATACGGGCGGCGAGATTGGTGGATCGGGGGCCCTGCCTCTGTTTCGGCCAAACAGCAGCAAAAGGACCTGCCATGCCCAGCCCCAGCACCAGCCCCAGCAATTCCTCGCCCGACGAGGCGATGGATTTCCTCGCGCGCCACCCGACGGTCGAGGCGATCGACATCGTGATCACGGATTGCCACGGCATCGGGCGCGGCAAGATCATTCGGCAGCACGAGCTTGAAAGCCTGTTCACCTCGGGGCGGGGCATTCCGGCGTCGATGTTCGCGCAGGATGTGGCGGGCGATGACGTGGCGGGCACGGGTCTGGTGCTGAACGATGGCGGCGGCGATCACCGTTGCTGGCCGGTACCGGGCACCCTGGGGTTTCTGCCGTCAACCGGGCGCGGTCAGGTTCTGATCAGCATGTACAATCCCGACGGGTCGGGCTTTGCCGCCGAACCGCGTCACGCTTTGGAAGCGCAGGTCAGGCGGGCCCGCGCCCTGGGATACGCGCCGATGGGGGCCCTGGAGGTCGAATTCTATCTGGTGGACCGTGACGGCGACGCCAACGGCCGGATGCAGCCGGCGCGCTATCCCTTGACCGGGCGGCGCAGCCTGAACACCAACACCATGTCGGTGGACGAGTTGGACGAGATGTCGCCGTTTTTCGACGCGGTCTACGAGGGTGCGAAATCGCTGGACCTGCCGCTTGAGGCGCTGATCTCGGAATATGCCGCCGGGCAGTATGAACTGACCATCCGTTACCGCGACCTGATGCGCGCCGCCGATGACGTGATCATTGCCAAGCGTCTGATCCGGGCAACCGCGCGGCGGTTCGGGATGGAGGCTTGCTTTATGGCCAAGCCGTTCGGGCGGCTGGCGGGGTCAGGGATGCACCTGCATCTGTCGCTGGCCGATGAGGGCGGGGCCAATCTGTTCGCCGATCAGCCGGACGGGGCCCTGTCGCCGCTGATGCTGCACGCCATCGCGGGCATTCGCGGCACCATCGGCGAGACCATGGCCCTTCTGGCGCCGTTCTACAATTCCTGGCGCCGTTTTGCTGCGGTGAATTATTCGCCCGGCAATGACACCTGGGGCGTGGAAAACCGCACCGTGGCTCTGCGGGTGCCCTCCGGGTCGCCCAAGGCGCGACATTTTGAACATCGGGTCGCGGGGGTCGATGCCAACCCCTATCTGGTGGCCGCCGTCACGCTTGGCGGGGCATTGGACGGGATCGGGGCCAAGGCCGACCCCGGCCCCCCGGTCACCGGCAACGCCTATGAAAACGCCCCGGCCAATGATCTGCCGCGCGACTGGGTTCAGGCCATAGACCGGCTGGAAGGTTCGGAATTTGCCCGCAGGGTTCTGGGCGACATGCTGCATCAGGGGTTCGTCGCGGTCAAACGCGCCGAGGTTGTGAAGCTGGCGCAAGAGGTGTCTGCCGCCGAATGGGACTTGTACGGCTTTACGGTGTGATCGGCCATCAAGGCGGGCTTTGCAGGTTCGACCTCGGCCGCCCGCGGGCTTGCCTTGTGGCGCGCACCCACCGACACGTTGCCCAAGGGGCCTGAAATGACCGAGCTGTGGACCCTGACTGCCAGCGAAATCGCCCCGCTGATCGCCGCGCGCAGGATCAGCGCGCGCGACCTGGTGCAATCGACGCTGGACCGGATCGACCGCGCCAACCCCGCGCTGAACGCCGTCGTGCAAAGGATGGATGACGAGGCGCTGGCGGCGGCGGATGCCGTGGACAGGGCGCTGGCACAGGGTGCGACGCCGGGGCCGCTTGCGGGCGTGCCGGTGACGATCAAGGTCAATGTCGATCAGGCCGGTCAGATCACAACCAATGGCCTGCGAAGTCAGGCCGGGCTGCGCGCCGTAACCGACAGTCCGGTGGTGGCCAACCTGCGCCGGGCGGGCGCGATCATCGTCGGGCGTACCAACACGCCGGCGTTTTCGCTGCGCTGGTTTACCCGCAACGGCCTGCACGGCGCCACGGTGAACCCGCATGACCCCGCCCTGACGCCCGGCGGGTCGTCGGGCGGGGCGGGGGCTGCGGTGGCGTCGGGCATGGGCGCCATTGGCCATGGCACCGATATCGCAGGGTCGATCCGCTATCCGGCCTATGCCTGCGGGGTGCACGGGTTGCGCCCGTCGCTTGGCCGCGTGGCGGGGTTCAATCCCAGTGGCGGTGACCGGCTGATCGGGGGTCAGTTGATGGCGGTGGGCGGGCCCCTGGCGCGCTCGATCCCCGACCTGACACTGGCCCTCGCGGCGATGGCTGCCCCCGATCCTCGCGATCCCTGGTGGCAGGCGATGCCGCTCGCGGGTGCCCCGGTGCCGCGCCGCGTCGCCTATCTTGAGGCGCCGGACGGCATGACGGTTGCGGCCCCGGTGCGCGATGCCTTGCGCGCGGCGGCGGATCGGCTGTCGGATGCGGGTTATGCGGTCGAAAACCTGCCCACCCCGCCGCTGCGCGAGGCGATGGGCCTGCAACTTCGCCTTTGGATGCAGGAATTCCGTCACTTTGACCTGGCCGGGCTGCGGGCCGAAGACGACCCCGACGCCAATTTCGTCTATGCGCAGATGTCGCGGCATTGCCCGGCGCTGGACCTGCACGGCCTGATGACCCTGCTGCAGTCGCGGGCCCGCCTGACGCGCGAATGGCGCTGCTTTCTGGCCGAAACGCCGCTGGTCCTGTGTCCGATTTCGGGTGCCTTGCCCTTTGCGGATCATCTCGACCTCGCCTCGCCCGCCGATTTCGACAGGGTGCTGGCCGCGCAACTGCCGATGATCGCGCCGCCCTTCATGGGTCTGCCCGGCCTGACGGTAACGACCGGCAAGGTCGGACGCTCCCCGGTGGGCGTGCAACTGCTGGCCGACCACTTCCGCGAGGATCTGCTGCTGCACGCCGGGGCGGTGCTGGCGCCGGATCCCTTGCCGGCGGTCGGGGCCAGGTAACTCTGGCACGCTCACCGCTGCGCGACATCGCAGGGTCGCAATCGGTCGGGCAAACCGCCGCGCGGCCTGTCAGGCTGTCGCTGATGGGGGGGGCGATGCGCAAACTGACCGTGACCGAGGCGCGCAGCCTGATCCACCGGGCTTTGGTCGGGGCGGGCTGTCTGCCGTCCAATGCGGGATACTTCACCGAAGCCATCGTGGACACCGAACTTTCCGGGCTGGAAGGCCACGGCTTTTACTGGCTGCAATTCTACTGCGCCCATCTGTTGTCGGGCAAGGTCGATGGCCGCGCGAAACCCCGGGTTGAACGCCTGTCGTCGGTGGCCTACAGGGTTGATGCAAAGGGCGGATTTGCCCATCCGGCGATCGAGGCGGGGTTTCGCAAGCTGATCCCGGCGGCCCTGAAGCGGGGCATCGCGGCCATGGTGGTGCATCACAGCTACAACGCCGCGACCTTGGGCTTTCACACCGAAACGCTGGCCCGGGCGGGACTGGTGGCCCTGGGCTTCACCAATTCGGTGCCCGCCATCGCGCCCTTTGGCGGCAAGGCCCCGCTGATCGGCACCAATCCGATGTCATTCGCCGCGCCGGACGGGGGGGGCGGGGTTGCCTTCGTGATCGACCAGTCCGCCTCGGCGGTGGCCTGGACTTCGGTCAGGCGCGCGGCCGACGAGGGCCGCGCCATCCCCCCTGGCTGGGCGCTGGACGCGCAGGGGCAACCGACCACCGATGCGGCGGCGGGGCTGGCGGGGTCGATGGTGCCGTCGGGCGGTTACAAGGGCTTTGGCCAGGGCCTGATCGTCGAAACCCTGTGCGCGGCGGTCGCGGGCGCCTTTCGCGGCCCCGAAATGGGGTCTTTCGTCGAAGACGACGGCCGCATCATCGGCAACGGTCAGGTTTTCATCGCGCTGGAACCGCAGAAGTTCTCGGGCGGGCTTTTCTGCCCCCAGATCCGCGCGCTGTGCGACAGCATCACCGCGCAACCGGGCGCGCGCCTGCCCAACCAGCGACGGGTGGCCAACCGCGCCCGGCTGGCCCTCGCGGGACTGCCGATCGACGAGGCCCTGCTTTCCCGCCTGCAGGGCTTTGCCCGATGAGCGGACCCACCGCGACCCAGGCCTGGGCCGAGCCCGAGGTGCGCGGGTTTCTGGCCGCCCACCGCCCCGACCTGCATTTGCGCGCGGTCACACCGATGTCCGGGGGCTATTGGAACGACGTCTTGCGTCTGGACACCGATCACGGCCCGCTGGTCTTGAAGCACTACCGCGCCGTTCTGCCCGGCACCCTGTTTCCCAACCTGCCCGACGCCGAGGCACGCGCCCTGTCCGCCCTTGCGGGATGCGCGGTTGCCCCCGAACTTGTCGGTTTCTGGGACCGTGAACAGGTCTTGCTGTACACCTATGTCGAAGGCACAGTCTGGGACGGCGATGTGGGCGCGGTGGCCGATCTTTTGCGGCGCAAGGCAGCCGTCGGGGGTCAGGGTTTTCGCGCCGTGCCGATGACCAGCGCCGCCATTCTTGCCGAAGGTGACGCGCTTTTCGCGCCCTGCCGTGACGACGCGCTGACCCGGCACCTGCGCGCCCTGCGCCCCAAGCCCGGTCCCCCGCCGCCTCAGGGCTGGTGCGCGGCCCCGCGTCTGATCCACACCGACATCGGCGCCACCAACCTGATCGGGGCGGGGGCGGGGTTGCGGCTGATCGACTGGCAATGCCCGGCCAGCGGCGACCCGGCCGAGGATGCCTACAGCTTTCTGTCACCGGCCTTTCAGATCCTGAACCTGCGCGCGCCTTTGCCCAAGGCGTTGCGCGCGCGCTTCCTGTCGCGGCTGGACGACCCCGATCTGTGCGCCCGCCTTGCCGTGCTGCAGCCTGCCTTCGCCTGGCGCATGGCGGGCTATTGCTGTCGCCGCATGCAGACGGCGGAAGATGCCCGGGTGCGCGACCGTTATGCCCGCGCCGCCCAAGCCGAGGCCGACCTGATAAGGGCGTTGACATGCTGATCGACCTGTCGCTGCACTCCTTCAGCCTGTGGCACCACTTCGCCCATGTCCCGGGTTTTGGCCCGCTGGAATTCGGAAGCCTCGCGAAGTCGCGGGGGTTTTCCGGGATCAACCTGTCGCTGAATGATGCCAATTTTCGCCATCTGGGCGGCACCGAGGGCTGGCGTGTGGATCAGTTGAACCAATGGTGCCGGGCGCAGGACATGAGGCTGGAGGTTGACACCTCGGGGACCGACCCCGCCCATCTGGCGCGACTTCTGGCCGTGGCGGCGCGGGCGGGGGCCAGCCATCTGCGCACCTATACCCGGCACTCCGGCACGCCGGCGCAGATGATCGAGGCAACGATCACCGACCTGCGCGCGGCCATGGCGGCGGCGGTCGATACCGGCGTTGTCATTGTGCTGGAAAACCACGAAGATTTCACCGGCCCCGAACTGGCCCGGATCCTGCGCGCCGTGAACCATGAGAATCTGCGCATCCTGTATGACTATGGCAACGCCCAGATGGTGCTGGAAGACCCCGAGGCGGCGCTGGACGCGGTGCTGCCATATGTCGGCTCGGTCCATATCAAGGACCATGTTCTGGTGGCGGCGACAGAGGGGGCTGGGCAGGTTCGGGTTGCGGGCGTGCCGATGGGGCAGGGCAACCTGCCCATCGCGCGGCTGACTCAGGCGTTGATTGACGCCGGACTGCGCCGGTTCTGTTTCGAAAACGTCTGGGCCTATTGCGCGCCGATCCGGGCGGGGCGCGCGCCTTTGGGCAAGGTGGTTCTGGGGCAGGGTGCCTTTGCCTTCCTGCCCCCGCCCTTTGATCCGGCCCGCATCGTGCTGGATCAAAGGGCGCTGGCCAGTGCCGATCTGGTCCGCCTTGAACGACAGGCGCTGGATCGCGGGCAAGAGTGGTTTTCGGGCTTGCTGCGCGAGATGTCCCTTACAGTGCGCCAGCCCGCAGGTTCTGCCTGACCGCGCCCGCGTGGCCTGTCACCCGCCATGATGCGCCACCTGCAAGACCTCGGCCAGAACCGACGCGGCCAGCGTTGCGGGGTCGCGCGCCGAGGCGACCAACCCGATGGGAGAGCGGAACCGGGCCATCTTGCCTTCCGTCACGCCCATGGCCCGAAGCTGCGTCCGTTGCGCC
>JANMJC010000465.1:0-21478 GCA_031371185.1 Paracoccaceae bacterium
GTCGTCACCGGAGGCGCATCCGGGATCGGTCGGGTCGCGGAGCCACAGGGGCGGTTCATGGCGATCAGTTGTCCGTCGCGGTCGGTTCTTGCCAGAACCGAACCGAAATCCGGCAGATCTTGGCGCAGCGTCCTGCCGCTGGCAAGCGGATGCTCGGACAGCGCCGAGCCGGAGATGTCGAACCACCACAAGGTTTCGGTAGCGGGGTCATAGGCCGGTCCCTCGCCGACTTCGCAGCTTGGCGCGACTAGTCGGCGGATGCCCGTTACCAATTGGTATACCCCCCATCCGCGCGCCGCAGGTGCGGCGGTTCCCACGCCAAGGCCACGGCCCGGTTCAGCGCGTCTTCGTCAACCTCGATCCCAAGGCCGGGGCCGGTCGGAACCGGATACGAGGTTCCGATCAGCACGGGCTGCACCGGAAAGATGCGGGCGTCGTGGAAGGCCTGGCCCGCGTTGAAGGTCTGGTGCGTTTCGGTCGCGCAGAAGATCGCCGTCGCTGTCGCCATGTGCAGGGTGGCGGCGGTCGAGACGGCACCCAGCGGGTTGTGCGGCATCGCCTCGATATAGTGGGTCTCGGCCATGGCGAGAACTTTCATCGCCTCGGTGAAGCCGCCGATGTTGCAGATGTCGAGCCGCAGATACTGAATCAGGTCCTGCTCGATATAGGGGGCGGCCTGCCACTTCGAGGCGAACTCTTCGCCCACCGCGAAGGGCACGCCGGTCAGCTGCCGCAGCGCCGCATAGGCGCCGGGGTTTTCGGCGCGGATCGGCTCTTCCAGATAGTCCAGCGCACCGTCGGGCAGGCGCTGGCAGAACGACGCGGCTTCGGCCGGGGACAGGCGGTGGTGATAGTCGATCCCCAGCATCAGCCCGTCGCCGAACCGTTCGCGCACCGCGATGACACGACGCGCTGTGGGGGCCAGACTGTCGCGCGGCTCAAAGCGATCGGTCGCCCCGGTCCCGACGAAGGGGATACGGATGCTGGACCAGCCCTGGCGGATGAGTTCGGCAATCTCGTCCGCGAGGTCCGAAGGCAGCACCTCCTCGGTCGCGTCGCCTTCGGTGTAGCAGGTGGCGTAGGCGGGAATGACATCGCGCTGCCGGCCGCCCAGCAACTGCCAGACCGGAACGCCCAACAGCCGGGCAAGCGCGTCATGCAAGGCGATGTCGATGGCAGAGATCGCCGCGGTCAGCACCCGGCCGCCTTCGAAATACTGGCTTCGGTAACATTCCTGCCAAAGGGCCGCGATGTTGCGCGCGTCGCGTCCCACGAGGAAATCGGCATAGTGCCGGAGGGTGGCGGCCACCGCGTTTTCGCGCCCGGACAGCCCGGCCTCGCCCCACCCGACCACGCCGCCCCGCGTCGTCACCTTGACGAGCAACTGGTTGCGGATGCCGATTCGGGCCACGAAGGGCAGGATGGCGGCGATGACATGGTCACCCACGTCAGGGGCAAAAGTCTGCTGCATGTGCGCTTCCACGAAGATCCGAACGACAGGCTATGGCAACATAACGCACGGTTCAAGCAACTTAATACATTAAATGATCCCGTCATCTGCCGCGCGCCGCGTGAAGACGAAGCTGATCATAAAGATGCCGCCCGGCGTTTTCGATATGCAGGTTGATGGTCTGCGCGGCGAGGGCCGGATCATGGGCGTCGAAGGCCGTCAGAAGCGTCCGGTGCTCGACGTGCACCGCCTTGATCCTGGTTCCGCTGACCGGCAGGTGGCTGGCGTAGGCCGACAGGGCGGCGCGTTGGCTGCGCCACAGGGCAACCGCGCGCTTGTTGTAGTGAAAGTCGGAGATAAGCGCATGAAACTGCTGATCAAGATCGGTCAGCCGAGCCGCGTCAAGGTGCTGGTCGCACTCGATCTGCTCTTCGATGGCGGTCAGGCGGGCGCGGTCTTGCGCCGTCGAGAACTCGGCAAACCAGGACACGAAGTAGGGCTCGAGCAGGCGCAGGATTTCAAAGGTGTCGCGGATCGCATGGTCGTCACCGCGCAGCACGCGGGCGCCGCGATTCGTTTCGAACTCCACCAGCCCCTGACCCTGCAAATGTCGCAGGGCCTCCCGCACCGGATTGGTAGAGGTGGTGAACATCTCGGCCAAGTCACTGATGATCAGCCGCTGCCCCCCCGCCAGCGCGCCGGTCGAGATGGCATCCAGAAGGCGTTCATGCAGGCTATCTGATTGATCCGGGGTGATTTTCCTTTTTGGCATTGCGGCTGGGTTACTCCCGATCAGGCGGACGGCCTGCTTTGATGCATACCGCAGTTGCCAGCCACAGACAACGAAGCCAGTTGTGGCCATAGATCCGGGAAGGCGTAATCACACAGCATAAAGCTTGTTTAATGTGCGCGAGGGTGGTGCACTTGGCGGTAATCTGCTTCAACATGGGTCTCTGCCGTGTTCTGCACCATGTCTCGTCGATCAAGCCTTGCCTTGGTCCCGGCTTCTGCGCTTGTCGGTCCGGCATGGGCGCGGACAGTGCTTGGCCCGCTGCTTGCTTTGGCGTAGCAGCGGCTTCCCGCGATCCGCAACCAGTGCCGGGCGGTGCTGTTTTTGTCGGCGATGCTGTCCTTTGGGGTGGCAGGCTTTGTCTGGCAGTTCTTCTACTCGCCATTCCCGGGCGGCCTGAACGCTCTTCTGGGTGCGGCTGGCCTTGAAAGCCTGCAATCGGCATGGCTTGGCCAGCCGATCAGCGCGCTGTCCATCGTTCTGCCGGTCGTGATCATCGCCATCGTCCGGGCGCAGAACAGCTTCCTTCGTGCGCGCAAGGATTTCAGCCGGTGAACCGCCGACCTTTCAAGACCGGGGCTGCGACCGCCCTCGTACTGTTTCTGGCGGCTGGAATGTTGCTGCCCGTCCTTTACATGCTGCCGATGACGTTCCGTTCCGGGACCGACGTCGTGCAATACCCGCTGGGCCTGCCTGCCACATGGGAGTGGGGCAACCACCTGTCGGCCTGGCGGAAGATGAACCACGTCCAGAGCGTTGCAAACTCGGTGGTGGTGACGCTGGCCGTGACCAAACTGATGTCCGTCCTGGGCGCATGGGCGGCCTACCCGCTTGCGCGCCGCACCAACCGGCTGGCGCCGGGGCTCCTCCTTCTTGTGGCGTTGGCGCTGGCCATTCTGGCCTTTGAGACCAAGACACCGATCTATGCCATGTTCGGCGCACTTGGCCTTAGGGACAGCCATGTCGGCACCATCCCTGCCTTCACCGCCTTGAACCTGCCGCCGGCGGTGTTCTTCCACACCCGCTTTTTCACCACCATCCCGGTGGAGCTGGAAGTGGCCGCGCGGCTGGACGGCTGAAGCCCGTTTCAGGAGTTCCGGCAAGTGGTGCGTCTGCTGCTGGGGTCGGCGACCTCGACGCTGTCGCTGTTTGTCATGCTGAAGGTGGGGAACGAGTTCACCTATCGGGCGGTTCTGGGGTCGCTGCCGATGATCGCGCTGTTGATCTTCTTCCAGCGCCGTCTCATGAAAAGGGGTGACGGCGGGGGCGATGAAATGACTGGCGCGCTGGACGGAAAGGCGGTGATCGTGACCGGTGCGGGCGCGGGGATCGGGCTGGGGGTCGTGAGGGGTGCGGTCATCGCGGGTGCAGACGTGCTTGGGGTGACGCGGGCCAGCCGAGTGATCAAGACGCCGTCGAAGCGGCGGGTGGCAAGTTTTTCGCAGCCGACATCGGGGGGGGGTGGACACCCCACCACGGATGATCGCGGAGGCGGTGCAGCTTTTCGGCCGGGTCGACGGGTTGGTGGCCAATGCCGGGCTGACCATCGAAGAGCCTTTCCTTGAAATGACCGCCGAGATGCCGGACCTCATGTGGCGGGTCAATCAGCGTGGGGCAGCCCTGTCGGCGCAGGCCGCGGCGCGGGCAATGGTGGCGGGCGGGCACGGCGGCAGCATCGTCCTCATGGGATCGAACCACGCGCGCAGCAGTCTGGCCGGATACGAGGGGTATGCCGGAACCAAGGCGGCACTTGCCGCGATGGGTCGCGCGATGGCGTGGAGCCTTGGGCCCCACGGCATCCGGGTCAACACCCTCGCCACCGGACTGACCGAGACCGGGGCCATGGCGGCTGCACTGCACCGCGACCCCGCCCTGCGCCCCGGTTTCGCCGCTGCGCATGCGACCGGGCGCTGGAACAGCGCGGACGAAGTGGCAGCGGTGGCCGTCTTCCTTCTGTCGGATGCGGCGACCGCGCTGAGCAGGGCCGAGATCATCGCCGATCAGGGCATGTCGGCGCGCCTTGGCCGGTTTGCCGGATAGGTCATTCCCGAAGTGAAACGCTGAACCTGTCCAGGCTTTCCGCGCGCGGCGTGGTAGCCGCGCCGGGCAGGTCAGGCCGCTGGAAGTTGCCCGCTTCGACCCGGATCGGATCCAGGAAGTGGTCGCGGATCCAGGGAATGTACTCCAGGATCTGCGTTGCGGGGTGCCAGAAGGCCAGATGGCTGTGGACCTGGCTCATCTCGCCGGCATGAGGGACGACCGGCATCCGGTGGGCATGAGCCAGATGGGCAACCTCGATGTATTCGGTGATCCCGCCCAGCCGGGTGACATCGGGCTGCACGAAATGCACGGCACCGGCGTCGATGAAGCTGGCAAAGGCCTCCTTGGTGTAAAGCTGTTCGCCCAGGGCGATCGGCAGGGTGGTCGCGGCCGCCAGCTTGCGGTGGGCGGGAATGTCGTCATACCAGAGCGGCTCTTCGAACCAGACCAGGTCCAGATCGCGGGCGCGTTCGGCAAAGCGCAGGCAGGTTGGCAGGTCCCACTTGCCGTTGCCATCGACCGCAAGGCGCACCCGGTCTCCCACCGCCTTTCGCACGGCGGCGATGCGGGCGATGTCCTCCATCACGTCCGGATGCCCGACCTTGAGCTTGAGGAACCGGAATCCCTCGCCTTGCACGGCCTCGGCGGCACCCGCCACCAGCTTGTCGAGGGGGATCGACAGCCAGCCGATGTCGGTGTTGTAGGCCTCGATCCGGTCCGAGGTGGCGCCGCCAAGGTAGGACCAGAGCGGCAACTCGGCCGCCTTGGCGGCAAGGTCCCACAGCGCCACATCGACCGCCGCCAGCGCCAGTTGGGTGATGCCCGCGCGGCCGACCCATTGCAGTGCCGGGTTGCGCGCCAGCACCTGCCACAGGCGGTGCCGGTCCTGCACCGGCTGCCCGATCAACAGCGGCGCATAGCAGTTGGCGATGCAGTCCGTGATAAGCCGGTCCGACGGCGCATGCGCATGCGTCCCGGTGAACCCCCAGCCGGTCAGGCCGCCCGCCTCCGCGCCGCCATTCGCGTCGATGCGCGCACCCACCACGCCCCAGCGGCTGATGGAATGCGTCGAGTCGGCGATGGACGGGGCCGTCAGCGGCAGATGCAGGATGAAGGGTACGACAGAGGTTATCTTCATGATGTGCGGTATTCCCAACGGGTCAAAGGCGATAGACGCGGCAGGCGGTATCGTGAAACAGCGCCTTCCGGTCATGGTCTGAAAAGTCGGCGACGAGGTCATGGAACGCCGCATAAAGCGCGTCGGCGCTGGAATAGAGCCGGTCGACCGGGAAGTTCGAGGCGAACATGGCCCGGCCCGGCCCGAAACAATCAAGTGTTGCCAGAACATAGGGCCGCAGGCTGTCCACCGTCCACGACCAGTCCAGCATGCCAAGGCCCGAGATCTTCACCGAGACATTGGGCCGCTTCGCCAGCGCGGCCAGGCCCGCCCGCCACTGCGCGAACCCCTCGGCCGAGCGGTCCACCGGCATGCCGGCGTGGTTCAGGATGATGCTGGTGGCCGGGAACGCATCGGCAAGGCGCAGCGCCTGATCGAACTGGCCGGGGTAACATTGCAGATCAAAGGACAGCCCGCGCGGGGCAAGGGCCGCAAACCCGTTGCGCCAGGCCGCTGCTTCCATCAGGCCGGGGGTCTGGATATAGGTCTTGTCGGGGTCCGGGTGCCAGTTCACGATCTGCCGGATGCCGCGCAGGTTCGGGCAGGCCATGTGGGCATCAAGCACGGCCTCGATGTCCGCCGCCTCCAGACTGGCGCGGGCGACGATACCGTGGGGAAACCCGCGTGACGCGGGATCATCCGCCACGGATTGCAGCCAGGCGGTTTCACCCACCGGATCGCTGTAATCCCAGCCGGCATCGACGTGCACCGCGCGGACAACGCCCACTGCGGCCATCTCGGCGATGTAGTCGGCCACCAGGTAATTGACGGCGATGGGGGCCGGATCCCCCGCCACCTTGATCGGCGGCGGCTGCTGCGTCAGCCAGGGATAGGGGTTTGCCAGGTTCCACAGATGGAAGTGCGGATCGACGACGGGGGGCGTGGTTTCGGGCATGGCGCACTTTCAAGACGGGCGGAGCAGATGGCTTGACACAACCGTGACACTAGCATAGGAATGCAGAAAGCCAAATACTGAATTCTGCATGCAGAAAGAACCGAGGCAGGAATGACTGGAAAACCGCAACGCCGCGCCTTGGGGGAATGGGCTGTCGAACAGCTGTATGAAGACATCTTCACCGGTGCCTTGCCCCAGGGCGCCGATCTTGCCGAAGAGCTTCTTTGTGCCCGGCTGGAGGTGTCGCGCGCCACGGTCAGCTTCGCCCTGCGGCAGCTCGAGCTGGAAGGCCTGGCCACTGTCGCGGCAGGAAACGGCCGGCGGCAGGTCGCAGCCTTCTCGATCGACGATGTCGCCGACCTCTATGACGTGCGCGCAACGCTCGAGGCGCACACCGCCCGCGTCGCGGCCCGCAGCGCCGGTCCCGCCTTGCTGGCCGAACTGGAGACGCTTCAGACCGAGATGGAGGCCCTGTCGCGCCAGCCCGCACGCCCCTCGTCGCGCGATTTCGGCGTCGATTTCGAGTTTCACCGCGCCATCGCTAGGGCCAGCGGGTCCAAGCGCGCCATGGCGGCGCTGCGCCCGATCTGGCACCAGACCCACGCACTTTTGCGCCATCTCTATTCGGTAGGGGCCTATGCCGACGAAAACGAAGACAGCGCCGCCTATGCCGACCACCGCGCCATCATGCGGGCGCTGGCCGGGAATGACCCTGACGCCGCTGCCCAGGCGATGCGGGTCCACCTGTTGGGTCGCCGCGACCGCCTGATCGAAAACCTGCGGGCCCGGGGCGGGCTGGCCTGATTGACGTCACCTAACTGGAGGAGAAAACCATGAGAGTTCAGACACTTCTGCTGTCCACCACGCTTGCCCTGTTCGCCGTTCAGCCTGCCTTGGCCGAAGGCGGGCCGAAGATCCACCTGCTCAACCCCTTCGCCGCTGATGAATTCTGGCAAGGCTGCTCGGCCGGCGCCAAGCGCGCGGCCGAGGCGACGGGCGCCACCATCACAGAGCTTGACGCCAACAACATGGCCCAGACGCAGGCCAACCAGATCGACACCACGATCCAGCAGGCCCCCGATGCGATCATGCTGTCGCCGCTCGATTCCAACGCCGTGGTTCCCCAGCTGACCAAGGCGGTGGGTGCCGGGATCGACGTCTACGCCTTCAACACCGCCGCACCGAACGCCAAGCTGACCGCGACCATCGCGATGGACGAGGTTGCCACCGGCGCGGCGGCAGCGGCCGAGATGGTGAAGCTGTTTCGGGAACGCGCGGCCGCCACCGGGCAGACCGAGTTCCGTATCCTCCACCTTGTCGGTGCCATCGCGACCGAAGCCGTCCGCCTGCGCCGCGAAGGGTTCAACACGGCCATCGCCCAGCCGGTCGAGGGCATCACCATCGTGATGGAAGAGGTCGTGACCGAGTGGAAGCCCGAGCTTGCGGTCAACGGTTTGCAGGACACTCTGACCAAGGGCGGGCTGGACGGCATCTTTACCGAAAGCGATTTCCTGACGCCGTTCCTGATCCCCGTGCTCGAGCGGGAAGGTTATACTCCGGCGGGTGGCGAAAAGCCGATCGTGATTGGCGGGCTTGGCGGCATTCCGGGCGGGCTGACCGCCATTCGGGACGGCTGGCAATCCTTCACGATGAACTATCCGATCGACGGGATGTGCGCGGCCTCGGTCCAGCTTGCCGCAGCCGCCCATTCCGGGGCCGATTTTGCATCGTCCTGGGAGAAAGCGTCAGAGGCTGCGGGCCTTGCTGCAAACGCGCCAAAGCTGGTTGACAGCGAAACGGCCGGCCCGTCGATCCTGCTGACGGCGAACCTGATCAACGCGGCCAACGTCGACGATGTGGCGTTCTGGGCCAACACGTTCCGCAATTGAACCGGGCACCCACATCGGCACGCAAGGTGCCACAACCCGAAGGCGCGCCACTGGCGCGCCTTTTCGGCGAGGCTGGCCGCGCGATGCTGCGCAACCCGATCCTGCCCATCCTTCTGGTGGCGCTGCCCGCCTTCGCGCTTACCGTGCCCTTCTACGCCACCATCGCGAATTTCCAGAACCTGGCGCTGGCCTCGTCGATCCTGCTGTTGCTTGCGGCGGGTGGCGCGGTGGTGATGATCTCGGGCAATATCGACCTGTCGGTCGAGGGCACGCTGGTCTTCACCTGCATGGTCGCCGCCTGGCTGATGAGCGAAAAGCACGGCGGTTCGGGGCTGCTGCTGCCCCCGGCGGTGGTCATTCCGTTCAGCATCGCGCTGGGGGCGGGGATCGGCTGCATCAACGCGCTGATGGTGGAAAGGCTTGGGGTGAATTCCTTCATCGTGACAATCGGCATGCTTCTGGCTCTGAAGGGCGCCGCCGCGATCCCGACCCAGGCGAGCACGATTTACGGCCTGCCGACGCTGTATTCCTGGGTTGGCTACAACAGCATCATGGGTCTCAGCTGGATCGTCGTCATCGCGTTCGGAACGCTTGTCCTGCTTTCGGTCTGGCTTCGCAACTCGGTCGGCGGCAGGCATGTCTATGCCGTCGGCGGCAATCGCGCCGCCGCGATCGAGAACGGCGTCTCGTCGCTTGGCACCGTGATGCGCGCCTATGCCATTGCCGGCGGGCTTGCGGGCCTTGCCGGCTGGCTGAACGCGGCACGTCTGGACAGCGCCTCGGCCTCTTCCGTCGACGGGATCACCTTCACGGTGTTTGCGGCCATGATCATCGGGGGCATCTCGCTGACGGGCGGCGCGGGCAGTCTGTGGGGTGTGCTGGGCGGGGTGATCCTGTTGTCCTCCATCGACAACGTGCTGAACCTGATCGCGATCAATCCGCTTTACGTCAACTTCGTCCGGGGCATGGTGATCCTGCTGGCGGTCGTGCTGATCGTGATGCGCCAGCGGCTTGCCGCGCGCCTGGGCTTGCAGGAGGCGGCTGCATGACGACCCCACTTCTTGCGGCCAGCGGCATTTCCCTGCGGTTCGGCGCGGTCTCGGCGCTTGAGGATATGGGGCTGAGGATAATGCCGGGCGAAGCGGTCGCGCTGATGGGCGGCAACGGCGCGGGCAAGTCGACACTGGTGTCGATCCTGTCCGGACTGCGCCGGCCCGACAGCGGCCAAATCCTGATCGACGGGTCGCCGGTAGAGTTTCACGATGCCCGAAGCGCCCGCGCGGCGGGGGTGGAAACGGTGTTCCAGAACCTTGCGCTGTGCCCGAACCTCGATGCACCCGGCAACCTTTATCTCGGACGCGAACTTTACCGGTTCCGCTGGCCCTTCCGCTGGCTGGACCGCGCCGGGATGGAGCGCGAGACGCGCGCCACGCTGGCCGGGCTAGGCGTCACGATCCCTGACCTGCGCGCCACCTCGCGCAGTTATTCCGGCGGTCAGCGGCAGGTGCTGGCCTTCGCGCGCGCGGCTGCGGCCCGCTCGCGGCTGCTGATCCTGGACGAGCCGACCGCGGCACTGGGGGTCGAGGAAAGTGCCAACGTGGTGCGGACCGTCCGCCGGCTGCGCGAAGAGCGGGGGGTCACGGTGTTGCTGATCACCCATAATCTTGAGGAAATGCGCCAGATCGCCGACCGCGCCGTGGTGCTGCGGCGCGGCCGGAATGTGGCGGACCTGGCCCTCGCCTCGGCAAGCGACGATGATGTCGTGCGCAGCATCACCGGCGCGGCGGCGGCTGCCCCGGTTTGAGGTGCAAGGCCTGCGGGCAGGACCTTCTGTCAGGAAAGGACGCAACATGACGCTACGGGTGGGCATCTGCGGGGCGGGACGGGTGTCGGGCCTGCATGCCGACGGATTTGTGCAGGCCGGTGCAGAGGTGGTGGCCTTCGCCGACCCGGTTTCGGCGGTGGCCTGTCAGATGGCGGACCGCTACGGGGCCCGGACCTTCACCACGCTGGCCGAAATGCTGGCCCAGTCCCGGCTGGATGTGGTCTGCATCGCGACGCCGCACGACCTGCACGTCCCGCAGGCGACCGAGGCGCTGCTGGCCGGGGCCGATGTGTTCATGGACAAGCCGATCGGCCTAGACCCTGCCTCCGGGCTGGGCCTTGTCGACCTTGCCGCGCAGCTGGGGCGGCACCTTGGCGTCAACCACAACCTTCTTTATCACCCGGCGGTCACGGTTGCGCGCGATCTGCTGCGCGCGGGCAGGATCGGCGCGGTGATCTCGGCCTCGGGTTGGTCGAACGGCTGGCTCAACCTGTCGCCGAACGACTTTCGCCGCTCACAAGCAAGGACAGGCGGAGGCGCCTGGGCAGATGCCGGTCCGCATCTGGTCTACACCTTGGCCGACCTTCTTGGCCCGATCGAACACCTGATCGCCATTCCCGCGCGTGGTCCAAGCCGACTGGGCGGCGAAGACAGCCTGGTCGCTGTCATGGCATTGGTCAGCGGCGCCGTGGCCAGCCTGCGAATCTCCTACGCCTACAATGCCCCACGCTCTGACCTGCCCTGGCCGGACGGCTGGCGCCAGGGCTTCGAGATCAACGGGAGCGAAGGCAGCCTGCGCGTCGTGGTCAGCCCGGTTGGCCGGGTCGATCTGTACCGGCCTTCCGATACGGATTGGGTGACGGTGGCAGAAAGTCTTGCCTTCGCCGACAGCTTCAACGGGGCGATTGCCGCCTTTCTGGCCGCGCGCCTGCCGGGCGGGCGCCCCGATACCTCTGCCGCCGATGCGGTCCGCTTGCTGGCCCGGATGCAGGCGGCCATCGCGGGGGCGGCGTAGGAGGCCCGAACTCGTGTCGGCCGCGCGGCTCTGCCCGACGCCCGTCGCTGCAAGACCGCACGGCCCCGGCGAAGCCTTCTTCCGACAATGTCGGACAGTCCCATCTTCATCGCTTCCCGAGTTGCGGCGCGCTCGTAAGCTTGCACCTGCCTTTGGCATTTACCGCAAGTCGAAACGAAAGAGAGCAAGATGTTCGAAGGCAACAGATTTCGCAAAAGCACCGAATACGGCGGCTGGTCCTGGACGACCGTGGCAAAGCGCTATCCGGGGACGGGAACCGACATGCACTGGTGGTCGGTCGCTCGTGACGGCAGCCTGTTCTTTGTCGATGACGACGGCTTTAATTTTGGCCGGAAGTGGAATTTTGCGCATCTGCTGCGTTCCACGGGCATTCCTCCAGACTTCACCCTGCAGGAGGTCACGGATTTTCCCGAGCTTGTTCGCGCTGCGGACCCGCCGGCCATGGCCGCGGAGCCGATGGGGATGAAATGCCGGCGCTATGTCGACGGGGCACTTTGTGTCGATGACCGGCTTTATGTCGCGGCCTATGACTATGACGATTACGTCCCGGGCCTGGATGACATCTTCAACATGGTGAACATGGTGTCGCCGCATGGTGGCGTCGTTGGCCTGATGTATTCTGACGACCAAGGCAAAAGCTTCCAGAACGTTCCGGGCCCCGAGGTCGGAGCGGATGACTATTTCCTGGGCCCCCGCTTTGCCGGGCTGGCCTTTGTCGGTTTCGGGCCGGGCTATACCGGCCTGCCGGCAGATCTGGAGGGCTATGTCTACGCCCTCTCGAACGACATCAACTATGCGACCGGAGACCATATCTTTCTGGCCCGCGTGCCGCGTGACCGGGTGCTTGACCGATCGGCCTGGGAGTTCTGGAACGGCGCCGGCGAGGGCACGTTCGATCAACCCCAGACCTGGACCAAAAGAGAGGATGCGACGCGGCCGATCCTGCGGGATCCGGGCCGGATCGGGCACCCGACGATGTCCTATGTCGCGGCCACCGACCGCTTTCTGCTGACCTACAGCACCGACCGCACGCCGCGGAGGTTCAACACGGATCCCGCGGAATGGCGGCGCACCTGGCTGAAACAGACCGAGCTTCTTGTCCTTGAGGCGCCGCATCCCTGGGGGCCCTGGCGTCTGGTGCATCACGACCCGGCCTGGGAGACGCCCCACACCGCCTACCTGCCGCAAGTGCCAACGACCTGGCTGGATGCCGATGGCCTTGGCGGCTGGATGGTGTTCTCGGGCGACTGGAACGGCGACCATGGGCCGGACTCTTACTATGGTTTCATGACGCGCCATTTCCGCTTTCAAAAGCTGGAGAAAACCTGAGTCTCGCCAGGCAAGCCGAACGCCTGACGACTTGAGGCCTTCCGGTAAGACAAGAAATGCTTGCCGAACGCTGTCATGGCAGGCTGCGGTGCGTTGTCGATGGGCTGGTTGCGGGCCATCGCCGACACCCCGGAACTTGCGTCGTCGGTACGGCATGTCGGGTTTGTCGACCTGGACCATGCGGCAGCCCAGGCGCGGGCGGCCGAATTTGCGCCCGGGGCAGCGACGGCTTCGGACCTTCCGGCGATGCTGGCCGACCTGAGGCCGGACTTGGTTTTCGGTCTGGTGGTGCCGCAAGCCCGAAAGGTGGTGGTCCTGCGACCATTCGCTGGGACGTGATCCGCGAGCACGGCATCCTTGGCCGCAAGACCTTCGCCCACATGCGCAAGCCCGGCTTTGGCGACAGCAACTGGACGTACATCCTCAGTGACCTGCGCCGCAGCGGTTATCAGGGGTCCATCGATATCCAAGGATGGCACGACCCGGTGTATCACGACGATCTGGAAATGACGGGACAGTTGCGGGCATTGCGGTATCTGAAGGACTGTCGGGGGGGAGGCAGTATTTTCGAAGATGGCCGGCAAGTCGGCGGGCACGGGTGAGCGCGCCCATATCCCGCTGGCCGCGCCGTTGGTCGGTCGCATCTGACATTGTCGGATGCGGTGCAGATCGCAATTGCAGCAAATCGGGGCTTGGTCGTGACTTCGGTCTTACAGAAGCGCACCATCGGCCGGGTGCAGGCCGCGGGTGAAGGAACCATCGCACATTGGGAGGTTTCCATGGACAGGTCGGACAACTGGATTGACCGGGCGGTGCCAGGCTTTCGGCACGCGGCGTTTTCTCGGCGCGCGTTCCTTGCCGGAACGGCGGCGACAGGGCTTGTCGGGGCGCTGCCCCGCCAGAGTTACGCACAGAGTGGGGCGCCCGTTGACCCGGCGACCATACCGGGTCCGGCCTGGTCGGGCGGCACGCGCGGCGGCAGGGGGATCAACATCTGGCTTGACGGCAGCGTGAATTTCGACCCGCTGCTCGCCTTCGGTCGGGCGGATTACTACAACCTTTCGAACTTCTACCGCGGGCTGACTTTCCTTGCGCTAGGATCGGAGCCGCAACTTGACCTGGCCGAGGCGCTGACGATCTCGGACGACGGGCTGACCTATACCTTCACCCTTCGCGATGGCGTCTTGTTCCACAACGGCCGCGCGGCCGTGGCCGAAGATTTCCGCTGGTCGATCGAACGCGCCGTTTCGCCGGCGCAGGCGTCCTGGGTTCAGGGATTCATGGCCTCGGTCGCCGGTCATGCCGAGTTTGTGGCGGGAACCTCCGCCACGCTTGCCGGTGTCACGGCGCCCGACGTCCGCACGCTGGTCATTCAGCTTTCCAGCCCGGACGCCCGGCTTCTCAGCATCCTCGGCATCCCTCCGTTCTACGTCCTGCCGCGCGAAGAGGTCGAGGGCCTGGGCGAGGCCTTCCGCGAAACGCCCGTCGGCACCGGGCCCTACCGGCTGCAATCCTACGACGGCGCCAGCAGCCAGATCGTGGCCAGCCGGTTCGAGGATTACATCTACCGCGATCATCTGCCCTATCTGGACGAGCTGGAGATTCGCTGGAATGTTCCGGCCGACCTGCAGTATCTGCAGGTGTCGCGCAACGAGGCCGACCTTTCGATGGCGATCCCGAGTTCCATCGTGGGTGAGATCAAGGCCGACCCGGCCCTGTCGGCGCGGTTCAGCGCCGAGAATTCCTTCGACGTGGAGTGGTGGCCGTTGAACGTCCTGAAGCCGCCGTTCGACGATGTGCGGGTCCGGCAGGCAATCAATCTGGCAATCGACAAGACCCGCCTTGCGACCTTCGGAACCAATCCGACCGGGCATATCTACCCGCCCAGCCTTCTGGGATTTGACCAGACCGCCCCGGTCTATCCGCACGACCCCGACCGCGCCCGCGCGCTGCTGGCCGAGGCCGGTGTGACGGGCCTTGCGATGAAGATCGGCGTGCTTGATTCGGCATCGGCGGACAACGCCCGGATGGCACAACTGATGGTCCAGGACCTGCAGGCCGTCGGGATCGCGGCGACAATCGAACAGCGGCAGGAAACCAGCTACGACCTCGGGTCCGCGCTGGTTGATGAATACGACATGTGGAACATGGGCTGGGGCATGGGACTGCCCGATCCGTCGGAACTGGTTTCCAACCTGTTCGGGACAGGCGGGGCCGCAAACTTCGGCGGCTACTCGAATCCCGGCATCGACGCGCAGGGGGCGGCGGCCATCGGCATCACCGACCGCGCCGAACGCGCAGCCGCATATGCAGGGATCGAGGCCGCCCTGCTGGCGGATGCGCCGTTCCTGTTCGTGGGGGTGGGGCAACTGAACAGTTTCCGCAGCGAACGGTTGCAGAACTTTGCCTATGATCCCGCCTTGTGGACCTACTGGGACCGCTATTGGGTCACCGATGCCTGATGCCCAACCTTCGCGGCGGGCGGGGCGGGGCCGGCTGCGCCCTGATGCGGCGATCGGCCTGGCAATCGTTGCGTTTTTCGTGCTGGCCGCAGTCGCGCCCGGCGTGATCGCCACGCATGATCCGCTGGTTTCGCTGCCGAACGGCTTGACCGAGGCGGGAACGCCGCGTCCGCCGGGCGACGCGGGTTTTCTTCTGGGCACCGACGTCCTTGGCCGCGACGTCTTTTCCCGTGTCGTCCACGGCGCGCAGGTTGCGGTGCTGATCGCGGTCGTGCCGAACCTGATCGCGTTGGCCATCGCAACGCTGGTCGCCCTTGCCGCCGGCTACCTGCGCGGTGCGGTCGAGGTCGTCCTGATGCGGCTTACCGAGGCATTTCTGGTTCTGCCGCTGTTTCTGATCGCCATGGCGGTGATCGCGACCATTGGCCCTTCGACGGCAACGATCGTCCTGACGCTGGCCTTCGTGTCCTGGAGTTATCCCGCCCGCGTCCTGCATGGCGAGGTGCGCAGGCTTGGCAACGCACCCCATGTCGAGGCCGCGCGCTCGTTGGGGGCCGGGTCGCTGCGCATCACGCTGCGCCATATCCTGCCGCATCTGACGCCGCTTCTGGTGGTCTATTTCTCGATGAATGCCGCCTACATGGTGATGCTGGAGGCCGGGCTTGCCTTCCTGGGCTTCGGTGTCCAGCCCCCGGCTCCATCCTGGGGGCTGATGCTGGCCGACGCCCGCGACCAGTTCTTCCGGCCCTGGTTGATCATCGTGCCGGGCCTCAGCCTGGCCCTGCTGTGCATCGGTCTGTCGCTTCTGGGCAACCTGTCCGAACGCGACACGCCGTTCAACAGCCGCCGGGTCCTTCTTTGATGTCGCTGCCGGTCATGCTGCGCCGGCTGGCGGGGCGGGCCGCCTTCATTCTTCTCACGCTCTGGTTTGTCGTCACGCTGACCTTCATCCTGACCTTTGCAGTGCCGACCGACCCGGCCCGCGCCATCGCCGGGCCGAAAGCCACGGCCGTTCAGCTTGAAAAGGCGCGCGCAGCACTTGGTCTGGATGAGCCGGTGCCGGTGCAATACGCCCGCTACCTGGCGAATGTGCTGCGGTTCGACCTTGGCAGGTCACATTCCCAACGCCGCCCCGTCGCTGAGATCGTCCTGGAACGGCTGCCCTATACCGCCCTTCTGGCGTTAAGCGCGATCACGGTCCAGCTGGTCCTGGGCGGGGTGCTTGGCCTATGGTCGGCGGTGCGTGCCGGGGGGCTGATGGACCGGTCGGTTTTCCTCTTGTCGCTGGTGGCGGTGTCTTTGCCACAGTTCTGGGTCGGGCTTCTTTTTCTGTATCTGTTCGGCTTCAAGCTGGGCTGGCTGCCTCTTGGTGGGGCCGCCCTGCCGGAAGGGCTGGTCTTGCCAGCGCTGACGCTTGGCCTGGCGGGTGCGGCATGGACCGCACGGATCGTGCGATCCACCGCGTCCGAGGCGCTGGCGTCGAACACGGTCCTTGGCTTGCGCGGACGCGGGATCGCCCCGCGCCGCATCGTCCTCAAGCATGTCGTGCGGCTGTCTGCCGGCCCGGTCCTCAGCGTCCTTGCGCTCGACTTCGGCCTTCTGCTCGGCGGCGCGGTGCTGGTGGAGTCGGTCTTCGGCTGGCCGGGCATCGGCAAGACCGCGTATCAGGCCTTGCAACAGAACGATGTCCCACTTCTGATGGGGACCGTTGTCGTCGGATCGATCTTTGTGCTGTTGATCAACGCGCTCCTCGATGTTGCACGCTTTGCGCTTGATCCGAGGATACGCTGATGGTCTCGGATCCGGAACCGCCTGTCCTGGTCGTTCAAGGCCTGAGCACGCTCCTCACGATGGACCGGTCGCTGCCGCCGGTGCCGCTCGTCGACCGCTTTGACCTGACGGTCAAGCCCGGCGAACGCTGGGCAATCGTCGGGGAATCCGGGTCGGGCAAAAGCATAACCGCGCGGTCCATCATGGGGCTGATCGACCCGCCGCTCAGCTTTTCGGCGGACCGGATCGAGGTTGACGGCGTCGACCTTACCCATGCGGGCCGCGACGCCTGGCGCGAGGTTCGCGGCACCAGGATCGCGATGATCCTGCAGGACCCGCTGACCGCCCTGTCGCCGGTCTTTACCATCGGCAACCAGCTGGTGGAGACGATCCGCCGTGGCGCCGTGACCGCCCTGGACGCACGCATCCGGGCGTTGGAATTGATGCGGGACGTGGGGCTGTCCGAGCCGGAGCGGCGGATGGCGGCCTATCCGCACCAGCTGTCGGGCGGAATGCGGCAGCGCGTGGCCATCGCTCTTGCGCTGGCCAGCCGCCCCCGTGTGCTGATTGCCGACGAACCCACCACCGCGCTGGACGTGACGGTGCAGGCGCAGATCCTGCGGCTGCTGGTCGGCCTGTCGCAGGACCTGCGCACGGCGATCATCATGATCACCCACGACATCGGTATCCTGCCCGGTTTCGCCGACAGGATTGCGGTCATGTATGCCGGCAGGGTGATGGAGGCGGGCCCGGTCAGTGACGTCCTTCGGGCGCCGCAGCACCCCTATACCCGTGCGCTTCTGCGCGCGCGGCCGGGCCGCGAGCCTGCCGCGCCACGGCGCAGGCTGCCGATCATCGGCGGCGCACCCCCCGACCTGCTACAGCCCCGGCGCGGCTGCCCCTTCGCGGCACGTTGCACCCTCGCCCTTCCTGTGTGCAGCGATGTGGAGCCCCTGACGGTTGCGGTCGGACAAATCCGGGTCGCCTGCCACCTGGCCGGCCTGCCGTCGGAGGAGGTCCGGTGAAACTTCTGGAGTTGAGAGGCATCCGCGTCGGTTTCGGGAACGCCCCGCAGCGCGTGCAGGCCTTGCGGGGGGTCGATCTGGATATCGCCGCAGGTGAGGTGCTGGCTCTGGTCGGCGAATCCGGGTCGGGCAAGTCCACTCTGGCGCGGGTCGCCATGCGGCTTCAGCATGCGGATGAAGGGCAGGTCATCTATGGCGGCACCGATGTCACCGGCCTGAAGGGCGCGCGACTGCGGGTGATGCGCCAACGGATCCAGATGGTCTTCCAGGACCCGCATTCATCGCTTGATGCGCGGATGACGGTGGCCCAGGCCGTCGAAGAACCGCTGGCCATTCACAGGATCTTTCGCCGCGCCGAACGCCGGGCGCGCGCTGCGGACCTGCTTCGCAAGGTCGGAATGTCCCCGGGGCACGACGACAAGCTTCCAGGTTCCCTGTCCGGCGGGCAGCTTCAGCGGGTCGCGATCGCGCGGTCGCTGATCCTGTCGCCGGCGCTTCTGGTCTGCGATGAACCCGTCTCTGCGCTTGACCTGTCAGTCCAGGCGCAAGTGCTCAACCTTCTGCTTGATCTGCAAGAGGAACGCGCACTGGCCCTTTTCTTCATCACGCACGACCTGTCCGTCGTCAGCGAGATCGCGGACCGGATTGCCGTCATGTATCTTGGCCGGATCGTCGAGATCGGGACGCGCAGGGACATGCTGACCAATCCACGGCATCCCTACACCGTGGCCCTGCTGTCGGCGGCGAGCGGTGCGTGGAAACCCGCCGGCGCAGAGGTGGTGCTTGACGGGGATCCGCCCTCGCCGATCAACCCGCCCTCCGGCTGCGCGTTTCGCAGCCGCTGCTGGCGCGCCCTGCCGATCTGCGCCGAGGTGGATCCGGTTCTTTCAGGCGCCGGCACCGGGGCCACCCATGTAGCCTGCCATGATCCTGTCGGGGCGGGCCGCACACATCCAACCTGATTGTCCGACAGTATCGGACGGGGCCGGAACGCGTCGCTACCGCTGCCCCGATTCTTGTCATGCTGGCGGCAACCTTCCCGCCACAAAGGAGCGCCATGATGACCGTGACCGGACGGTTTCGCCAAAGTCAGGACTTCGGCCGCTTTCGCTGGACGACCACGGCCGAACGCTATCCCGGGTCGGGCTCGGACATGCACTGGTGCACGGCCGCAAGCGACGGCAGCGTCTTTTTCGTCGATGACGACGGCGCAAACTTTGGCCGTCCCTGGACCTTTGCCCACCTCTTGCGCGCCACCGGAAAGCCGCCGCACCACAAGCTTGAAGAGATCACCGATTTCCCCGAGCTTCGCCGCATCGACACCCCCCGCATCGACGCGGAAAGCCCGCGCGGTCTGCGCTGCCGCCGCTATGTCGACGGCGCGCTTTGCGTCGATGACCGCCTGTTCGTCGCGGCCTACGACTACGATGATTTCGTTCATGGCCTCGACGATGGCTTCGGCTACGTTGACCGCATCTCGCCCCATGGCGGCGTGGCGGGGCTGATGGTTTCCGACGACGGCGGTCGCACCTTCGGGAACGTGCCCGCACCCGAGGCCGGGCCAGAAGCCTATTTCCTGGGCCCGCGCTTCGCGGGACTGTCCTTTGTGGGCTTTGGGCCCGGCCATACCGGCTTGCCTGCGGGACTGGAGGGGTATGTCTACGCGATCTCGAACGACATCAACTGGGAGACCGGCGATCATATCTTCCTGGCCCGCGCGCCACGCGACCGGGTGCTGGACCGCTCGGCCTGGGAGTTCTGGAACGGCCATGGCGAAGGCGCCTTCGCACATCCGCCGGCCTGGACCGCGGACGAACACCGGGCCCGACCGATCCTGCGCGATCCCGGCCGGATCGGGCATCCGACAATGTGCCATGTTCCGGGGATAGACCGGTTCCTTTTGACCTACAGCACGGATTCCGCGCCCCACACCTTCAATACCGACCCGTCGGAATGGCGCCGGTCCTGGTTGAAACGGACCGAACTTCTTGTGCTCGAGGCCGCCCGCCCCTGGGGTCCGTGGCGTCTGGTCCACCATGACCCGGCGTGGGAAATGCCGCATACGGCCTATCTGCCCCAGGTCCCGACGCCGTGGCTGGATGACGACGGCCTTGGCGGATGGATGGTGTTTTCCGGCGACTACACCGATGCCTTTGCCGACACGAGCTACTATGGCTTCATGACCCGTCATTTCCGGCTGGAGCGGCTGTCGGACGTGGTGCGACGCGATCCGCGCCAGGCTGGATGAGACGTGGAAGTTTCAGGCTGTCGTCGCCTGCTAAAGACATTCTCCGCCGTCGACGACCAGTGCATGGCCCGTCATGAACGCGGATTGATCCGAAGCCAGGTAAACAATACTCGCAGCAATCTCGTCGGCAGAGCCCCACCGCCCCATCGGGATCGTCTGGGCGACATAGGATTCCAGCGCCGAGCGGCCGCCCATCTGTTGCTCGAACCCGTGGTTGAACGGCGTGTCGACAAAGCCGGGGCAAAGGGCATTGCAACGGATATTGTCGGCAGCGTAGTCGACGGCGATCTGGCGGGTCATGGCGATGACGGCGTGCTTTGTGGTGCAATAGGCGATCATGCCCCGATCATACTGCACGCCCGAATTTGACGCCGTTATGATGATCGAACCCTTGCGTTGGCGCTGCATGTGCGGCACCGCCGCCCGGGCAGCGATGAAATGCGCCCGCACGTTCAGCCGCCACGAGGCATCCATCGCGCTTGCGTCAATCTCGGTCAGGCGGCCTGGCACCTGGATGCCGGCATGCGAATGCAGGATATCCAGCCGCCCCCGCGCCGCGACCGCGTTGATTGCCGTCTCGACCGCCGGATCGTCGCCCGCGTCCAGTGCCATCGCCTCGGCCTGGCCGCCTTCGGCGCGGATTTCAGCGGCGACAGTGTCCGCGCGATCCCCATCCCGATCGCTGACAATGACTTGCGCCCCTTCGCGCGCCAGTGCCAATGCGCCAGCCCGTCCTATCCCCGACCCCGCGCCGGTCAGAAAAGCCACCCGACCCGCCAGCAACATCACGCCGCCCCGGTCTTTGCGCCGCGCCGCAGGATCACCTGCGCCGCCACCAGAAGCAGCAGCGACACCGCAAGCACCATGGTGCCGATGGCGTTGATCTCGGGCGTGACTCCGCGACGGATCGAGGAAAAGACATAGATCGGCAGCGTCGTCTCGGACCCCGCGACGAAAAAGGCGATGATGAAATCATCAAAGCTGAAGGTGAAGCTGAGCAGGAACCCGGCAAGGATACCGGGAAGGATCAGCGGCAAGGTCACCTGCCGGAACGTGGCAAGGGGGGCCGCGTAGAGGTCGGCAGAGGCCTCGATCAGGCTGCGGTCCATGCCGGACAGACGGGCGCGCAGGATGATGATCACCAGCGCCATCGAGAACAGCGCATGTGCGGCAATCAGCGACCCGTAGCCCATGGCAAGCTGGGGTCCATCGGGGGCCAGCCGTGCCAGCAGCGGGTTGATCCAGCCGAACAGGGTGACAAGGGCAATCAGGGTGGCGATGCCGATGACAATGCCGGGCACCATGACCGCGACATAGATCAGCGCGTCGGCAACCGCGCGCAGCCGCCCCTTCATGCCCTGCAGGGCAAGGGCGGCCATCGTTCCGAACAGGCTGGCGATCAGGGCCGATGACAGGGCGACGATGAAACTGGTCTGCAATGCCTCCATCACGAACGGGTTGGACAGCGCCTTGCCGTACCACTGGGTGGAAAACCCGGTGAACTGGCTGGCGTGCCGGCCGGCGTTGAAGCTGAACACCGCG
>JANMJC010000475.1:0-10326 GCA_031371185.1 Paracoccaceae bacterium
CGCCAGCGGGGCGATCACGGAAGCTCATATCGTGGCGGATTTCTACGACGATCCGGCCCTGTTCACCCGACGGGCGCCGGACGAGATCACCATCGCCAAGAACGGCGGTGGGGCGCATCTGGACCTGATGACCGCCAGTTACATCGCAAGGGCCTGGGCGGGTCGATAGACCGGCTACTGCGAAGAAATCGCGCCGAAGCCTTTGACGGCTGCGGCGCGGGTTTTCAAAATCGCCGCCTTGCCCGCGAACGAGCTTGCGCAAGAAGCGCCGAGACCGTGAACGCCCCGCGGTCAACCCATGACTTTTCTGTAAAATTGGTCGGAGTGAAAGGATTCGAACCTTCGACCCCCTGCTCCCGAAGCAGGTGCGCTACCAGGCTGCGCTACACTCCGACCTATGGCGGGGGGTTACCGCGCTTGTGCGCCCATTGCAAGGGGGCGGATCGTGGACGCGTCACTTTCGGGATCAGGAATGGTCGTCGCGGCCCGCCTCGGTCCGGCGACGATCCAAGAGGCGGGTCAGAAAGGACAGGCGCGGAAAGACGCCGGTTTCAAAGCGCGACTTGGTTTGCAGCACGGGGCTGTTTTTCGACACCGACGGCGTGCCTTCGCGCAGCACGATGTAGATCCCCGAGGCGATGATGACCGACGTTCCCATCACCGTGTTGCGGTCGATGCTTTCGTTGAAGAACAGCCAGCCATACAAGGCCGCCCAGATGATCTGCGAATACTGCATCGGGGCCACGATGATCGCCGGGGCCGAGCGGTAGGCCGCGATGATCAGCAAACCGCCCACCATGCCCAACAGCGACTGAAGCGCCACGGCGCCGAAATGGAAGATCGGCATCGGGTGGTAGACAAAAGGCAGGATCAGCGCCATCACCAGAAAGTTCGCCACCATCGGATACAGCATCAGCACGACCGACCGCTCATCGTGGCCGATCTTGCGCACGATGACCGCAGCAAGGGCGCCGGATGTGGCCGCCGACAGGGCCGCCAGATGCCCCCAGCCCATCTGCACCGACCCCGGGCGCAGCACGATGATCACGCCCGCCAGACCGACAAGAATGGCCAGACCGCGCCGCAGACCGATCTTTTCCCCCAGGATCGGAATGGCCATCAGGGTGATCAGGATGGGCATGGCGAAGAAGATCGCATAGCACTGCGCCAGTGGCAGCACGGAAAAGGCATAAAACCCGCCCATCCCGGTCAGGACCGTGGCGACGGTGCGCACAGCGGTCCACCAGGGATGACGCGGGATAAGATTGCCATCGGTCCGGTCGCTCATCAGCAGCAGGGACACCAGCGGAAAGCCCAGGAGACCGGCAAAAAAGATGATCTGGAACGGCGCATAGGTGCCGCCCAGAAATTTGACCAGAACGTCATGGGTCGCATAGACGCCAAAGGCGGCCAGCGACAAAAGGGCGCCGCGCAGGTTGCTTTTGGAGGGGTCCATCAGATGTTCCCGGGGAAAGGGGCATGTCGGGTCGACCCCTTGCATCTTGCGACGGGGCGCAAAGGTCAAGCCCCGATCGGCGCGACGCCCGGGTTATCTTGACCGTCCCCCCCGGCGTCACCCGGCCCGGGCGCGCCACAAAAGATAGATCCCCGCCGCAATGATGATGGAAATGCCCAGCACCATGAATCCGTCCAGCCTTTCGCCAAAGATCAGCACGCCCAATCCGGCGCCCCAGATGATCTGGCTGTATTGCATCGGGGCCACAACGACGGCAGCCGAACGGGAATAGGCGGCAATGATCAGCAGGCTTCCCACGATGGACACCAGGCCCATGAAAGCGGCAAGCGACCAGTTCTGCGGGCTCATCGGGTGCCAGACCCAGGGCATCACGCAGGCGAGGACCACGACCTGTGCAAGGGTCGGATACAACAGCATGACGGCGGGGCGTTCTCGCCCGCCGATCTTGCGCAGAAGGATCGAGTTTGCAGCCCCGAGGCTTGCCCCCAGGATGGCGGTCAAATGTGCGAATTGCAGCGGAACCGACCCCGGCCGCAGCGCGATCAGCACGCCGGAAAAGCCGACGAGAATCGCCAGACCCCGGGGAAGATCCAGCTTTTCGCGCAACAGGGGGACCGCCAGCAGGGCGATCAGCAGCGGCATGCAGAAGAAGATCGCATAGGCCTGTGCGATCGGCAGTTTGGTAAAGGTATAGCTGACAAAGATCGAATTGATCAGGGACAGACCCACGCGCAGCACGGCCAGCCCCGGAAGCGCCGGGCGCAACGCCAACCCCCCCGGCGAGGTCACGGCCACGACCAGGATCATCGGCAGGGTGCACAGGCTTGCCGCGAAGATGATCTGCACCGCGGTCAGGTCCTGTCCAAGGAATTTGATGGTGACATCACTGCAGGCGTAAAGGCCAAAACTGGCCAGACTCAGAAGCGCGCCGACTAGATTAGGGGAAAGGTTCATGCTGCGCCGTGGCTTGAGTTCTGGCCCCCCGCATCGCGCTTTGCGGCGCGAGATACAAGATCAAGCGGCAGGATTCGATCAGGTTTCTGGCTTTAGGTCAGCCAATTTTGTGTCCTTTCCGGTGCCGATGACCTGCGGAAGGCTCAGGCTTCGCCAGACAGCGCCGGGCTTCGAACGGCCACCCCTGGGCAGGGTGTCAGGACTGCAACCATGGCCCGCCCCCCCGATCGCCGGTCAACGACGTGACCTTGCTAATCGGCATCGCCGTGGGCGCGCGTCGTCACAGGGGGCGTCCTTGGGACAAGGGTCAAGAATTCCCATGGCAAGTCCAGATCAACGGCCTCGGGCACCGTCGCGTCCTGCAATCATCTGGCACTCAGCCAAGGCGCGACAGGGGGAAATGCGCCCGGACGAAGACAGGAAAAGCCGCTATCCCGACAGGGAAGCGCCGGGAAGGGCACCGCGAAAGCCGGGATCAAGGCGGCCCCGCGCCCTTTTACACGCTGGCGTCCAGCGCCGCGATCACCGCATCGCCCATCTGCGAGGTTGTCACCGGGGTGCCGCCTGCCGGGCCCATCAGATCAGCGGTGCGCACTCCATCGGCCAGCACCTTTTCAACGGCCTTTTCCACCCGCGCCGCATCGTCGCCCATGTTGAACGAATAGCGCAGCGCCATGGCAAAGGACAGGATGCAGGCGATCGGGTTGGCCTTGCCCTGACCGGCAATATCGGGGGCCGAGCCGTGGACCGGCTCGTACAGCGCCTTGGGCCGCCCGTTGGCCATCGGCAATCCAAGCGAAGCCGAGGGCAACATGCCAAGCGACCCGGTCAGCATGGCGGCCATGTCCGACAGAAGATCGCCGAACAGGTTGTCGGTGACGATCACGTCAAACTGTTTGGGCCAGCGGCACAGCTGCATCGCACCCGCGTCGGCATACATGTGGCTCAACTCGACATCCGGGTATTCCTTGTCGTGGATCTCCTGCACCACCTCGCGCCACAGGATGCCCGATTCCATCACATTGGCCTTTTCCATCGAGCAGACCTTGTTGCTGCGCTTGCGCGCCAGTTCAAACGCCGAGCGCGCGACCCGGGCGATTTCCGATTCGGTGTAGCGCTGCGTGTTGATGCCCACCCGCTCGTTGCCTTCGGTGAAGATCCCACGCGGCTCACCGAAATAAACTCCGCTGGTCAACTCGCGCACGATGACGATGTCCAGACCGGCCACGACTTCCTTTTTCAGCGACGAGAAATCGGCCAGCGCGTCAAAGCATTGCGCCGGGCGCAGGTTGGAAAACAGGTCCATTTCCTTGCGCAGGCGCAAAAGGCCGCGTTCGGGTTTCACGCTGAAATCCAAGCGGTCGTACTTCGGCCCGCCAACGGCGCCCAACAGCACCGCATCCACCGCTTGCGCCTTGGCCATGGTGGCGTCGGTCAGGGGCGTGCCATGCGCGTCAAAGGCGCAACCGCCCACCAGATCTTCGGAGATGTCGAACGTCACGCCGCGTTTGGTTCCGAACCAGCCGATGATCTTCTTGACCTCGGCCATGACTTCGGGGCCGATGCCGTCGCCGGCAAGGATAAGGATGGACGGGTTGGCCATGGGGCGCTCCTGCAGGGATAGGGCAAAGGTTGGGGGTGGCCTAGCCAAAGGCACCGTCGCGGTCAAGCCTTGGTCTTGGGGGCGCACCCTGCGTCCTGCCGCCCGTCGCCCCATCGCCCGAAGGCAGATTTCCGCCCGCGTTCAAAGCGATGTTTTGACGGGCGGGCAATCTGGCCTAGCCTTCTGTCAGGGGTTGGTAACAAGGGGTCTTCATGCTGACACGCCGCCAGTTTCACAGCCGCCTTCTGGCCTCGCTTGCGGCCGCGACCCTGCCCCTGCCAGCCTTTGCGGCCAGACCGCTGGCCGACCTGTACCTGAACCGGCTGACCTTTGGTGCCACCCCTGCCGACCGCAACCACTTTGCCGACCCCATGACCTGGCTGGACGATCAGCTTGCCCGCCCGGTTGACAGCCCGGAACTGACCGAACGCCTGTCAAACGCGCGCCTGCGCATCGCCTACGAGGCGGGCAAGGATGAAAACAACCATTCCTGGACCGCAAAGGACGACCTGCGCGCCCTGACTTCTTTGGGGGCCGATCCGGCCGAATTCCTGTATTGCATCGACTGGGAGCAGGGCATGGATTACGCCGAACGCTCTCGCCCGGGCGCCGAGGTCATCGCCGCCGCGTTGATCCGTGCCGTGCATGCACCGGCCCAACTGCGCGAGGTGATGACGCAGTTCTGGCACGACCACTTCAACGTGAACGCCCAGAAGGACGAATTCTGCGCCGCCTTCTTTCCCAGCCATGACGCAATGCTGCGCGACAATGCCTTTGGCAATTTCCGGGTCCTTCTGGGGCAGGTCGCCCGCTCGCCCGCCATGCTCTACTATCTGAACAACGCCGATAGCCGCGCCTCGCCCGCCAACGAAAACTATGCGCGCGAGCTGTTGGAACTGCACACCCTGGGCGCAGGGAATTACCTGAACGACCGCTATGACGACTGGCATTCGGTGCCAAAGGACGCGTCCGGCCTGGCGCAGGGCTATCTTGATCTCGACGTCTACGAGGTGGCGCGGGCCTTTACCGGCTGGTCGGTGGGCGACGGGCGCTACATCACCGAAGGGACGAATGCCGAGCGGACCGGACGCTTTGCCTATATCGAGGTCTGGCACGACCCTTACCAGAAACGCGTGCTGGGGGTTGAATTTGACCCCAACCGCGCGCCGATGGCCGATGGCGAACAGGTGCTGGACATGCTGGCCAGCCACCCCGGAACGGCGCGGTTTGTCTGCACCAAGATCGCGCGCCGCTTGCTGACGGATCAGCCGGACGCGGCCTTGGTTGATGATCTGGCGGCGGTGTTTCTGGCCGCGTCCGACGCGCCCGATCAGATCGCGCAGGTGATCCGCGCGCTGGTCGCGGATCCCGTCTTTGCCGCGACCCCGCCGCAAAAGCTGCGCCGCCCGTTCGAATTTCTGACGGCCCTCTACCGCGCGACCGGGGCAGAGATCACCGGAACCGAGAACGCTCAGCAGTGGCAGTTGATGCGCGCGGGCTGGCGCCAGCACGAATACGGACCGCCCACCGGGCACCCCGACACCATTGCGCACTGGACCGGGGCCAGCAGCCTGAACCGGCTGGTCGATCTGGCGCTTTATGCCCATGACGGCTGGTTCGGCGTGGCCAGTGCCGATTTCAGCGCCCGCCCGTCTGAAACAGCGGCGGATTTCATGCGCCGTTGGGCCGGGCGTCTGGGGGGCAATGCCGCCAACCTCGCCCCGCTTGCCGGTGTTGATCCAACGGCCGTGGTGGCCGACCTTTCGGACGAAGAGCGTAACGGTCTGGCCTTTGCGGCGATTGCCCTTGCCGCGATGACGCCCGACTTTCTGTTGCGATAGGGGGCGTGAAGCTTGGCGCGTGATCCAATTCTGGTGGTGTTGTTCCTGCGCGGCGGGGCCGATGGGCTGAACTTTGTCTGCCCCGCCTCGGATGAGAACCTGATCGCGGCCCGGCCCGAAGACCTGCGCGTCGTGCGCCGGGGCAACGGGGCGGGCCGGGCAATTGCCCAAGGCGTGGCCGATGTCGATTTCCGCTTTCACCCCAACCTGTCGGACTTTGCCGATCTCTACGAAGCGGGCGACCTGAGCCTGATCCATGCCTCGGGATTGACCGAAGCGACGCGCAGCCATTTCGATGCCGAAGCCCGGATCGAGCGGGGGCTGTTGGGCACCAACCTGCCGCCCGGTGATCCTTCGGGGTGGATCGGGCGCTGGCTGGCGGCGGCAGGTCCGGGGGGACCGATGCCCGCGCTGGCGGTCGGAACAGCGCAACCGGCCAGCCTGCTTGGCGCGAATGTGGCGGTATCGGAATCCCTTGGCGATCTGATGGTCGCCTCGGGCCACTGGCTGGCTCCGGCCCTGCGCGCCCGGCTGGCCTCGGGGTTTGGCGACCACGGGCCGCTGACCGCCCCGATCGCGGGTCTGTTGCAGCTGTCGCAGATGATCGGACAGCGGCTGTGGTCGGAAGCCGACCAGACCCTGCTGACCTATGTGCCCGCCGTTCCCTATCCCGAAAACCCGCTGACGCCCTCGCTGATGACGGTGGCGCAGGCGATCAAGCAAGACATGGGCCTGCGGGTGGCGACGGTGGATTTCGCCAGTTGGGACACCCATGTTCTGCAATCGGGCCAGTTTGCCGAACAGACCGCGTGGCTTTCGCAGTCGGTCATGGCGTTCTGGCGCGATCTGGGACCGTTGCAGCAGGACGTCAGCCTTGTGGTGATGAGCGAGTTTGGCCGCCGCCTGCGGTCCAACTCTGCCGGGGGCACCGACCATGGGCGCGGCAACGTGATGTTCGTGCTGGGCCCGCAAGCCAAGGGCGGTCGCATGGTTGGCAGGTGGCCGGGGCTGGACAACGAGGCGCTGGAAGAGGGCGCCGATCTGGCCGTGGTCACCGATTACCGCGCGGTTCTGTCGGAACTTTTGACCGGGCACATGGGGTTGGCCGATGCCGCGCAGGTCTTCCCCGGATACGACGCGCCCCCCTTGGGGTTGTGGGGTTAGCGGGCGTCATGGCCCGGAACACCCGCGACGGGGGCGGTCCCCCACCGGACGCTCGTCCGGTGGCGCAGGGCTTTTTCGCGGCGATCGGGGTGCGCCTTTCCGCCAATTCCCTTTGCCCCGGGGCTACGGCAGCGTCACATCCACCCAGACCGGACGATGGCGCGAGGCAAGGGCAAGGGTTGCAGCAAAGGGGTCGGCCTCCGGCGGCCACATCACGCCCGAGGCCTTGACCGTGATATCCCGCGAGGGCAGCACGATATCGACCCGCAACCCGCCTGTGCCGGTTTCGAAATAGGCCGTGTCAAGCGCCGGGTCGCCCCTGGCCTGCGGCTCGATGCGCCCCGAGGTGCCCTTGGGGCCGGGATCTTGCAGCCGGGGATGGGTCATCAGCGCGGTCAGGGCGTCGGCCAGACCTTCGCCGTCCAAAGGATCAAGGTTGGAATTGCCCAACAGAACAAGCGGGCCGTCCGGCGGCAGGTCTGGCAGCTTTCCGGCCAGATAGGCCAGCCAGAAGGCGGCCTCGTCATGGTTGCGCCGTCCGTTGCGGTCGTCGGGGCCGTCAAAGACCGGGGGCGTGGCGGCATAGGCCAGAAGGTGCAGGGTCTGGCCCCCGGGCAGAAGGACGGGCACGTCCCAATGCCCGGTCGAGGGCAGACGCGCGATCAGTGCTGCATCGGGGGCGGTCGGGGGCATCAGGTTTCCCGGCAGGTCGCGCCACAGAAAGCTGGTGAAATCGCGGGCCGCTTTGGTGTCGATGGGATAGCGCGACAGCAGCGCCATCCCGTCGGCCCCGGCAAACCGGCCAAAACCCAAGGCATCGTCGGCCGTGCCCAGGGCGCCGTCCCCGTTCATGTCCAGCCCGGTGGCCACCCCGGAATTGGGCCGCAGGGCCAGAAGGTGGGGATAGTCCATCCCCCTGGCGCGCAACCGCCTTGCCAGCGCGTCCAAGGCCTGATCGCGCGCGTCAAAGTCGATGTCGGTCAACAAGAGGATGTCGGCGTCAAGCCGCAGCAGAACCTCGATCAGCGCCGCAATCTCGGGATCGTTGTCGCGTTTCAGGTCGGACAACAGGATGCCCGGACCAAAGCGGCCAAGGTCCGACCCATAGGTGGCAATGCGCAGATCTTCGGCACGGGCGGTGAAGGCTGTCAGCAGCGCGGCGACAAGCAGACCGGCGAAACGGCTTAGGCCGTGGCCAGCGAACGTGCCGAAACCGCCTGCGCCCCGGCACGGCGCTTTTCGCGGATCATTTCGGCCACGCGACCCATCGCGATGCCGCGCATGAACAGGCTTGCCGGAAGGAAGGACCATGCGGTGACCGTCCAGATCAGGGTTTGCGGCGAGGCCACCGAAAGCGGCTGAAAGCCAAGGCTGGCGACATTCAGCACCAAGGGGGTCCAGAAAGGCAAGAGAAACCCAAGGGCGATGTTGATGCGGGCATCGCGGGTCAGCCGGTCGACAACATCGCCCCCGGCACTTGGGTCGAAGGTGGGCAGGTTGACCCAGACGTTAAAGGCCGCGTCGCGGCGCGGCCAGGCACCTGCACGCAGTTGCAGGACAAAAACCGCCAGCGAAATCAATGAGATCAGATAGGCCATCCCGGCAGCCGTACGAACCGAATCCATCTCCATCGCATTGCCGCTGTCGGCCATCAGGCGCGCAGCCAATCGGACCGGGCTATAGGGAAAATCCATCGAATAGCCGATCAGGGCGCCGACCGCCTGAATGAACTGGGTCAGGGTGGTGGGGTTGTCGCGACCGGCCTCGATCAGGGTCAGCGACAAGACCGTGGCCAGAAGCATGACAAAGCGGATGCGGTTGAACGGTTTGGCGTCGCGAAATTCGACCAGCCCGGGATAGGTGGAGTAGTATTCGACAAAGGTCAGCACGCCGGCGAACAGCGCGACCAGGGCAACCATCTGTCGGCTGTCGGCCGAGGAATTTATCAGAAGCGCAGAGGGAGTGGCGATGAGGATCATCACCAGCACGGCGCGCACCACGGCCCCCGTCAGGTTCGAAAACACGGCTCCACTACCCCTTTGACGGTTGGCCAGGATGCTTTGCCCCGGCCTTTTCCCGCTGATTTCGCCAACATTGTGGCGGACTGCCTCATTCTTGCCCAATTTGTGCCTTCTTTCGGGACGCGCCGCAACAACCCTTCCAACTTTGCCCAGCATTGTGGCGCTTTCGCGGAAAAGGTGTTGCAGGATTGAATCAAGCCCGTGGCAAGACAAAGGCCGCCCCGAAGGGCGGCCCCACATCTTGTGGTCTGGCGATTGTCAGGCCCAAGGTCGAAGCATCGAATTGGTTTTTTCAAAGGAATCAATCGAGGCGGCCTTTTCCAGCGTCAGGCCGATATCGTCCAGACCATTGATCAGGCAATGCTTCCGGTGGCCGTCGACGGCAAAGTTGAACACCTGACCATCCGAGGTGGTCACGGTCTGCGCCTCAAGATCCACCGTCTGGCGCGCGTTGGCACCTTTGCGGGCGTCGGCCATCAGGATGTCAACCTGCTCTTGCGGCAGAACAATCGGCAGGATGCCGTTCTTGAAGCAGTTGTTGTAGAAGATGTCGGCAAAGCTGGTGGCGACCACGCAGCGGATGCCGAAATCCAGCAGGGCCCAGGGCGCATGTTCGCGCGAGGAGCCGCAACCGAAATTGTCGCCGGCGATGATGATTTCGGCTTGACGATAGGCGGGCTGGTTCAGCACGAAATCCGGAATTTCCGCGCCGTCCAGCGCATAGCGCATCTCGTCAAACAGGTTCTTGCCAAGCCCGGTGCGGGCGATGGTTTTCAGGAACTGCTTGGGGATGATCATGTCGGTGTCGATGTTGACCAAAGGCATGGGCGCCGCGATGCCGGTCAGTTTGGTGAATTTTTCCATATTCTGTAGTCCTCAGGCTGTTGTCAGGTCACGAATGGCCCGAGTTGTGTTGCGAAAGCTATCGGAACGGTCGTTTTCGGTATCCAAATGCGGCGCGATCTCATTCGCTCCGGTGATTTTCCCGTAACCGGGTCGAAGGCGCTCCATCTCGTGGACCGGACGGGTAATCTTATCAGGGTCCCGCTTTGAGAAGGCTGGTGATTTCCCTCGGGCAAGATAGCCGGCTTCTCTCAATGCTGGGACATCTGCCAAGAACCACGCCTCTAGTTCCTGACAAACGATCCGCACTTTAGTCACTGGTGCCTTTCCGGCAGTGGCGACAAGGTCAGAGGGACGCTGCTTTACCAGAGTGCAGTCGGGCGCCCTGTCGTTGTCCCTCAGGATCAAGAAACGAGCGCCAGG
>JANMJC010000501.1:0-7915 GCA_031371185.1 Paracoccaceae bacterium
TATTTTTTCCTTCGTCCCGTTCCCCTAAGCTTTTTCTTTATTATTGTCGCGCACATCGGTCTTTTGCCGGGTGATCGCGGCGGCGGCAGCCTTGGGGGGCTAAAAACTTGGGGTGCGCCCGCCGCGACCCTGACGGCCTTCGAAGTTGCGGTTCGACGTGGCGGCGCACCGCTCGCCCGGAGCAAGTTGGTCGGGGTTCATCGCCAGACACATCGAGCAGCCGGCCAGACGCCATTCAAATCCGGCGTCGATGAAAATCTGGGCCAGACCCTCTTCCTCGGCCTGCGCGCGGACAAGACCAGAGCCGGGCACAACCATCGCGCGGATGCCGTCCTTCTTCTTCTTGCCCTTCAGGATGGCCGCCGCCGCCCGCAGATCCTCGATCCGGCCGTTGGTGCAAGACCCGATAAAGACGGTGTCGATCTGGATATCGGACAGTTTCTGACCCGGCGACAGGCCCATATAGTCCAGCGCGCGCTGCACCGCCTCGACCTTGCCGCCGGTAAAATCCGACGGCGAGGGCACGACAGCGGTGATCGGCAGCACGTCTTCGGGCGAGGTGCCCCAGGTGACCAGCGGGGCAATGTCTTCGCCCTTGATCGTGACGACCTTGTCGAAATGCGCGCCTTCCTCGGTGTAAAGGGTCTTCCAATAGGCCAGCGCTGCCTCCCACAAAGCGCCCTTCGGGGCATGGGGGCGGCCCATACAATAGGCAAAGGTCTTGTCATCGGGGGCAATCAGACCGGCCCGCGCGCCGCCTTCGATGGCCATGTTGCACACGGTCATCCGGCCTTCCATCGACAATTCGCGAATGGCCTGCCCGCAGTATTCGATGACATAGCCGGTGCCGCCCGCCGTGCCGGTTTCCCCGATCACCGCCATGGTGATGTCCTTGGCGGTCACGCCGGGACGCAGCGATCCGGTGATTTCCACCTTCATGTTCTTGCCCTTGCGCTGGATCAGCGTTTGCGTCGCCAGCACATGTTCAACCTCGGAGGTGCCGATGCCATGGGCCAGTGCCCCGAATGCGCCATGGGTGGCGGTGTGGCTGTCGCCGCAGACGACGGTCATGCCGGGCAGGGTCCAGCCCTGTTCCGGACCGACGATATGCACGATGCCCTGCCGCACGTCCGACACCGGATAATAGTTGATGCCGAAATCGCGGGCGTTCCTGTCCAGGGCGGCCACCTGAATCCGGCTGTCTTCGGTCATGGTGGCGGCATTGGCGCGGTCCAGCGTGGTGGGCACGTTGTGATCGGGCACGGCGATGGTCTTTTCCGGAGCGCGCACCTTCCGGCCCGTCATGCGCAGCCCTTCAAAGGCCTGTGGGCTGGTCACTTCGTGAACTAGATGGCGGTCGATGTACAAAAGGCAGGTGCCGTCTTCGGCCTGGTGGACGACATGGTCATCCCAGATCTTGTCGTAAAGGGTACGGGCGGTCATGCTTCTCTCACTTCTGAGGGGGGCCTAAAAGGGAAGGGCGCGGCGGGTCGGTGCACAGATGCACAGGGGGCCCTTACACGCGTGACAGAACCGACCGCATCATCGCGGTAAAGCGCCAGGGCAGGCGGTCGTGATCGGCAATGTCGAAAACGGGGGTCATGAAGCGGGGTGATACGCGCGAAAGGGCTGTTTTGCAAGGTGGATCGAGGGCAGGGTGGCGAGGGAAAACAGCGGGTGGCAGCGATCGGTTGGTTCGAAAATCTGACCGGTCTGGCGTCGGATGCGCCGCAGGAGGTGCGGGTGGGGGCGCGGATCGACGATGCCGATCTGGTTTTGCCGCCTTGGGCCTGCGGCTGACCCGGGGGGCGATCCGACCTTCCGTCACGGTACGCGACATGCGTTGCCCCGTGCCTGATTGGCGCCTCGGGGGTCACCTGTTCCCAGGCGTCCCGTTTCGTCGGGCCTGGGTTCTGGCAAAGCTGAGGCATGAGGTTTCAAGCCGCCCCGGCGAAACGGCGCACCGCTCCCGCTTGCATTGCGGGCAAAAGGCCGCTATCCGCCCCGGCTTGGCGTTGAGTTGACGTCGCCGCGATGCTACGATTGCGGCAGGTGCCCTGTGCCGGGGCTGCAGCGGCGCGCTTTTAGGAGGACGTTGTCCTGTCTCATTCTGATCCTGCCACCGGATTGCCGGTTGGCCCGCGGGTGTCGCGCGCAAGCGCCGCCGCAGATTATTCGTCCGAACAGGTTCTGGCGGCGGTTCTGGCATCGGTTGACGATGACAAGGCCGAAGACGTGGTGCAGATCGATTTGCGCGGGCGGTCCGATGTGGCCGATTACATGGTGATCTGCTCGGGCCGGTCCTCGCGGCAGGTGGCCTCGATTTCCGAAAAGCTGGTGGATCGGCTGCGCGCGGACTTTGCCATGACGGCCAAGATGGAAGGCAAAGAGACCGGTGATTGGGTGCTGATCGACGGGCGCGACGTGATCGTGCATGTCTTCCGCCCCGAAGTGCGCGAGTTCTATCAGCTTGAAAAGATGTGGCTTCCGGGAAGCGCGCATCGCGGGGCCTGAGGTCTTGCGTCTTCATCTGTGTGCCGTGGGGCGGCTGCGCGCCGGCCCCGAACGCGATCTGATCGACGACTATCTGATGCGCTTTGACCGCACCGGGCGGCCCTTGGGTCTGGGGCCGGTGACCGAGCACGAGGTCGAGGACAAGAAGAACGCCGGCATGGCGGCCGAGGCCGGGCTGCTGACCCGCGCCGTTCCCGCGGGCGCCGTTCTTGTGACCCTGGATGAACGCGGCAAGGTCCTTTCCAGCCCGGAATTCGCGGCGCAAATCGCGCGGTGGCGCGATGGCGGGCGGCAGGATCTGGCCTTTGTCATCGGTGGCGCGGACGGGCTGGACGCCGACCTGCGCGCCCACGCCGATTTCAGCCTGAGCTTTGGCGCGATGGTCTGGCCGCATATGCTGGTCCGGGTCATGCTGGCCGAACAACTGTACCGTGCCGCGACGATTCTGGGCGGCGCGCCCTATCACCGGGCCTAGACCAAATTTCTTCGAAGAAATTTGCAAAAGTTTTCGAAAACCTTTTGCGCGGCACCCTCGACGTTGCCCCTTGCGCCTTGGGGCGTTAGAAGCGGAAAGGTGATCAAGGGGGCGGTCCGATGAGCGCGAAGAAACCTGTGGTTCTGTGCATTCTGGATGGCTGGGGTCTGGGGACCTTTCCGCAGTATTCGGCCCCCGCGCAGGCCCATGTGCCGAACTTCAACCGCATCTGGGCCGATTGCCCCCATGCCACGCTGACTACGCACGGCCCCGATGTCGGGCTGCCGACCGGGCAGATGGGCAACTCCGAGGTCGGGCACACCAACATCGGCGCGGGCCGGGTGGTGGCGATGGATCTGGGGGCGATCGACCTGGCGGTCGAAGACGGTTCCTTTGCGCAAATCCCCGAACTTCTGGCCTTTGCCGCCCGGCTGAAAGCCACGGGCGGCACCGCGCATCTGATCGGCGTCGTGTCGGATGGCGGGGTGCATGGCCATCTGAACCATGTCCTTGCCGCCGCCCGCGCCATCGTGGCGCAGGGGGTTCCGGTGGCCCTGCACGCCATCACCGACGGGCGCGATGTGGCGCCGTCCTCGGCGGCGGGGTTCGTGGCGCAACTGGTCATGTCCTTGCCGCAAGGCGCGCGCGTAGCCACGGTAATCGGACGCTATTGGGCGATGGACCGCGACAACCGGTGGGAGCGGGTGCAGCGCGCCTATGACGCCATGGTTCTGGCCAGGGGCGAAACCGCCGCCACGGCCAATGCCGCCGTCGCCCAAAGTTATGCCAAGGGCGAGACCGACGAGTTTCTGGCCCCGACCGTGATTGGCGATTACAGCGGCGCGCGCGATGGCGATGGCATCTTTTGCCTGAATTTCCGGTCCGACCGCGCCCGCGAAATTCTTGCCGCTTTCGCTCAACCAGGCTTTGCTGGCTTTGATACCGGCAAACGGCCCCTCTATGCCGCAATGCTGGGCATGGTGGAATATTCCAGCGATCACAACGCCTTCATGGCCACGGCCTTCCCCAAGCGGGTGATCGTCAATTGCCTGGGTGAGTGGGTGGCCGATCATGGCAAGACCCAGCTTCGGCTGGCCGAGACCGAGAAGTACCCCCATGTCACCTTTTTCCTGAACGGCGGCCGCGAGGTGCCCTTTGTGGGCGAAGACCGCCATATGGCGCCCTCGCCCAAGGTGGCGACCTATGATCTGCAACCGGAAATGAGTGCGGCCGAGGTCACAGATCACTTGGTGGCCGGCATCAGGAAGGGCTATGATCTGATCGTCGTCAACTTTGCCAATCCCGACATGGTGGGCCATACCGGCAGTCTGCCCGCGGCCATCAAGGCCTGTGAAGCGGTGGATCTGGGGTTGGGCCGGGCTCTGGAGGCCCTGGCGCGGGCCGGGGGTGCGATGATCGTGACCGCCGACCACGGCAATTGCGAATTGATGGTCGATCCGGTCACCCTGCAACCCCATACGGCTCATACGACAAATCCGGTTCCGGTCATCCTTGTCGGCGGGCCTGTGGGCGCAAGCCTGCGCGCGGGGGGGCGGCTGGCCGATCTTGCGCCGACGCTTCTGGCGCTGATGGGACTGCCCTTGCCGCCCGAGATGACCGGGAAAAGCTTGATCGCATGATCCGCGCCGCAGGACTTGCCCGCGCTCTGGCCCCCGCTCTGGTTCTGGCCCTTGCCCTTGTCCTGTCCGCCCCCGCGGCACGGGCCGGTGTGACCGAAGAGGCCCGGGCTGCCGCCGAAGCCTTGCAGACCGCCGTCGCCGCCCTGGACGCCGCGACGACGTCGAAAGACCGGGTTTCAGCCCTGACCCAGACCATCCGCGCCTACGAATCCGGGCTGTCGGCGCTGCGTCAGGCGCTGCGGCAGGCCGAGATCCGCGAAGACCAGTTGAACCGCCGGTTCGAGGCCAAGCGCGACCGGCTGTCGCGGCTGCTTGGCACGCTGTCCTCGCTGACCCCGGACGCCGGCCCCTTGCTGCTTTTGCACCCGGCGGGGCCCCTGGGCACGGTGCGGTCGGGCATGATGATGGCCGATGTCACCCCGGCCCTGCAGGCCGAGGTCGAGGCCGTGAAAGCCGATCTGACCGAGTTGAACCAGTTGCGCGACCTGCAACTGGCGGCGGGCCAGACCCTGCAATCCGGGCTGGAGCGGGCGACAGCGGCACGATCGGCCCTGAGCAAGGCAATTTCCGAGCGCTCCGATCTGCCCAGACGCTTTACCGAAGACCCCGAGGTGTTGAAGGGCCTTCTGGAAAGTGCGGACACCTTGCAGTCCTTTGCCGAGGGTCTGAATCTGGATGCCGAACAGGACACCGGATTTGCCGCCATGCAGGGCGCCTTGACCCTGCCCGCCTTTGGCCGCGTCCTGCTGAACCCCGGCGAGACCGATGCGCGCGGGGTCACCCGGCCGGGAATGACGCTGGCCACCCGCCCCCTGGCGCTGGTCACCGCCCCCTGGGGCGGCACGCTGCGCTATCTGGGCCCGCTTCTGGACTACGGAAATGTGATCATCCTTGAACCCGGAGACGGCTATCTTCTGATACTCGCTGGTCTTGATCAGGTATACGGTCGCACCGGAGATATCGTGTCCAGGGATTCCCCCTTGGGGATGATGGGCGGGGCCGAGCCGGCTCCGGCGGATCCGGGCCCCGAGCCGGCTTCCGGGGGAAATGGCACTGGCGCAGGTCAGACGGAAACGCTTTACTTGGAACTAAGACAGGGCGCCGTACCGGTAGACCCGCGCGACTGGTTCGCTGTGACAGGAGACTGAGACGAGCATGAAGAAATTTGCAATTGCCGCTGTCGCAGGCACGCTGGCGGGGGGGCTTCTGACCACGCAGGTGGCCGGGCCGATGCTGGCGCAGGAACCCTCTTCGGTTTACGAACAACTGGACCTTTTCGGCGATGTGTTCGAACGCATCCGGGGACAATATGTCGAGGAGGTTGACAGCAAGAAGCTGATCGAAGCCGCGATCAACGGCATGCTGACCTCGCTTGACCCGCATTCCAGCTACATGTCGGATGAAGCCTTTGGCGACATGCAGGTGCAGACCAAGGGCGAGTTTGGCGGTCTGGGGATCGAAGTTACGCAAGAGGAAGGCGTGGTCAAGGTCGTCTCTCCGATGGACGGCACACCGGCGGCGCTGGCGGGGATCATGGCGGGCGATTTCATCACCCAGGTCAACGGCGAAAGCGTGATGGGCCTGACGCTGGACGATGCGGTAGCGCTGATGCGCGGGCCGGTCGGCAGCGAGATCATCATCACCATCGTGCGCGAAGGCGTTGCAGAGCCGTTCGACGTGTCGATCATCCGCGACACGATCAAGTTGACGGCGGTGAAAAGCCGGGTGATCGGCAGCACGGTCGTGCTGCGCATCACCACCTTTTCGGAACAAACCTATTCGGGCCTTGAAGAAGAGCTGAAGAAGGGCGTCGAAGAGGCGGGCGGCCTTGACAAGGTCAGCGGATTCGTCGTGGACCTGCGCAACAACCCGGGCGGGTTGTTGAACCAGGGGATCATGGTGGCCGATGCCTTCCTGGAAAAGGGCGAGATCGTTTCGACCCGGGGACGCAATGCCAGCGAAGATGAGCGTTTCAACGCCACGCCGGGCGATCTGGCGATGGGCAAACCCTTGGTCGTGCTGATCAACGGCGGTTCTGCCTCGGCGTCGGAAATCGTGACCGGGGCCTTGCAGGATCATCGCCGCGCCATCGTGGTCGGGTCGAAAAGCTTTGGCAAGGGATCGGTTCAGACTCTGATCCCGATCCAGGGCAACGGGGCGATGCGTCTGACCACCGCGCGGTATTACACGCCGTCGGGGCGGTCCATCCAGTCACTTGGCGTGATGCCGGACATCGTGGTGAACCAGCCGCAGGTTGATCCGACCGTGACCGGCACCGAAGAGGCGGCGGCGGAGGATGCGGCCAAGCAGCGTTCCGAAGCCGATCTGCGCGGCGCCATCACCAACGATTCGATGAGCGAGGACGAGCGCAAGTTGCTGGAAGAGGAACGCGCCCGCACCGAAGAGGCCGCCAAACTGCGCGATGAAGATTATCAACTGGCCTATGCGGTGGATATTCTGCGCGGGCTGGCTGCCGTGGCGCCCAAGCCGTAGATGCGCGAGCCCAAGGTCAAGAAGGGCGATCTGCCCTATCGGCCCTGCGTGGGGGTCATGCTGATCAATGCCGAGGGCCGGATTTTTGCCGGCCAGCGGCATGACAGCACCTCTCCGGCCTGGCAGATGCCGCAGGGGGGCATCGACGAGGGCGAGAAACCCCGGGCGGCCGCCCTGCGCGAATTGTGGGAAGAAACCGGTGTGACCGGCGATCTGGTGGAATTTGTCGGCAAGACCCATGGCTGGGTGACCTATGATCTGCCCCCCGATCTTTTGGGGCAGGTCTGGGGCGGCAAGTACAGGGGCCAGCGGCAGAAGTGGTTCCTGTACCGGTTCAAGGGCAGCGATGATCAGGTGAACATCGCCACCGAACACCCGGAGTTTTCGCACTGGAAATGGATCGGGGCCGACGAAATGGTTGCCTCGATCGTGCCGTTCAAACGCGCCGTCTACGAAGAGGTTGTGCGCAGTTTCCGGGCCTATGTGGCGATGTAGCGGGCATTCGGGGTGCTGAAACCCGAAGCCCGTAAAGTCGCGTTGATCGGGATCAGCTGAACCTCCAGTGGAGGTTCGGCCCCGGTCATGTGGGAACGCCGCGACAAGACCCGTTCAGCAAGACTTGCCAGAGGGTGGCGCCTGACCCGGGTGGGCGAGAAGCGCCCGCCAGGGGCGGGTCGGGCGCTGCCCGGAGGCTATGGCCTCCGGGGTATGGCCGGAAATGGTGCGCATGGCAGGTGCGATGGCAGCAGCCAAGGCGAGGGATGCGGTGCGAAACAGGCGAAGTTATCATTTT
>JANMJC010000507.1:0-1631 GCA_031371185.1 Paracoccaceae bacterium
GCGGCCGGCCAGACGGGTGAAGAAGGGCACGATGCCCATGGCGATGCCGTTGATCGTGCCGTCGATTACCGTCCCGTCGCCCCTTTGCCACAGGAAGCGGCCGATGGCCTTTGCCGGGCGGACGATGATCCAGTCATACAATTCGTCAAAGTACCATTTGTTCAGAAGGAACAGGTACAGGGGCCGCTGCTGTGCCGCAAGTTGCGCGGGCAGATGCGGTTTGCGGATGTAGAACTGGAAGGCAAGCAGAAAGCCCAGCACCATCGCGATGAAGGGCGACAGTTTGACCAGGGTCGGCGCCTCATGCGCGGCGTGCAGGATGCCGCGCTCTTCCAGCATCAGGACGGCGCCCTTGGGGGCGATGGCGGCATGGGGCCCGGTACCCGCAGCTTCGGCAGCGACCTCGGCTGTGGCGGCGGTTTCCGTCGTGGCCGCCTCGTCCTGGGTGGCGACGGTGGCCTCGGTCGCGTGCCCGGAGGAGGCATCGCCTTCGGTGGCATGGGCGCTCGCCGGTTCCATGGCGAACCAGCTGCGCATCTTCGTCTCGTCGCCAAAGAACACCCCGTACCAGATCATCCCGGCAAAGACCGCGCCAAGCGACAGAACGCCCAGGGGGATAAGCATGGTGGCAGGCGCCTCATGGGCGTGGTCATGGGTAGGGGCGTCCCCGCGCGGCGTGCCGTAAAAGGTCAGGAACATCAGGCGCCAGGAATAGAAGGCGGTCATGAAGGCCGCGAGCACCAGCAGGGGATAGGCATAGGCCGACCCGGCATAGGCCCCCTCGATCACCGCATCCTTTGAAAGGAAGCCCGCGAAACCGAAATGGGTCAAGGGGATGCCGACGCCGGTGATCGCAAGGGTTCCGATCATCATCGCCCAGAAGGTCAGCGGGATCTTCTTTCGCAAACCGCCATAATTCCGCATGTCCTGTTCGTGGTGCATCGCATGGATGACCGAGCCCGCGCCCAGAAACAGCATGGCCTTGAAGAAGGCATGGGTGAAGAGGTGGAACATCGCCACCGGATACAGACCCACGCCTGCGGCCACGAACATATAGCCCAGTTGCGAGCAGGTCGAATAGGCGATCACGCGCTTGATGTCGTTCTGCACCAGGCCGACGGTGGCGGCAAAGAACGCCGTGGTCGCGCCGACGACGGTGATCATCGTGCTGGCCTGCGGCGCGTATTCGTACAGGGGCGACATGCGGCAGACCAGGAAAACCCCGGCGGTGACCATGGTCGCGGCGTGGATCAGGGCCGAAACCGGGGTCGGGCCCTCCATCGCGTCGGGCAGCCAGGTGTGCAGGAACAATTGCGCCGATTTGCCCATCGCGCCGACGAACAACAACACGCCCAGAAGGTTGGCGGCATTCCAGTCGGCCCAAAGGAAATGCAGTTGCGTGTCCGCCAGCTTCGGCGCGGCGGCGAAAACATCGTCAAAGCGGATGCTGTCGGTCAGGTAAAACAGCCCGAAAATCCCCAAGGCAAAGCCAAAGTCCCCGACCCGGTTGACCACAAACGCCTTGATCGCGGCGGCATTTGCGCTGGGTTTGCGGTAGTAGAACCCGATCAGCAAATAGGACGCAACGCCCACTCCTTCCCAGCCGAAAAACATCTGTACGAGGTTATCAG
>JANMJC010000542.1:0-16725 GCA_031371185.1 Paracoccaceae bacterium
GGGGGGGGGGGGTGGGGGGTGCCGGGGTCTACCGGGGCGGTGGGCGGGTGGGGGGCCCTGGCCGACGGCGCGGTGTCGCGCTGGGGTCGGGTCGATGTGCTGGTCAACTCGGCCGGTCACGGGCCCAAGGGCAAATTGCTGGAGATCTCCGATGCCGATTGGGCCCGCGGGATCGAGATGTATCTGATGAACGTGATCCGGGCCGCGCGGGTGGTGGCCCCGGTGATGGTGGCAGGAGGCGGGGGTGCGATCCTGAACATCTCGTCCTTTGCCGCGGTCGAGCCCAGTGCCACCTTTCCGACCAGCACCGTGGCGCGCGCGGGACTTTCCGCTTTTTCCAGGCTGTTTGCCGATGAATATGCCGGGCGGAACCTGCGGATGAACAACATCCTGCCCGGATACATCGACAGTCTTCCCGAAACCGAAGCGCGGCGCATGGGCATCCCCATGGGACGCTATGGGCGGGTCGAAGAGGTTTCGGCCCTGGTCTCCTATCTCGCTTCGGAGCTGGCGGGATATGTGACGGGACAGAATTTCGTGATCGACGGGGGCTTGGTGAAGGGGATCTGACGGTTTCGTGGGACCGCCGTCAGGCTTTCGGGCATTGTGCACGGGCCCCCCACCCCCACCCCCTCCCCACGAGGGGGAGGGGAGGCGCCAGGGTTTCGTCCGCCGTGCAGGGTGGCAAGGGGGGAAACCGGTAACCCGTCAGGGGCGGGGGCTGTTCTTTGTTGCAAGGCAGGGGGCCAGCCCCCTGACCCCCGGGAATATTTGGATCAAGATGAAGGCCATGCCCGCTTTCGCCTTCACTTTGACAAAAATATCCGCGGGGGGAGAGCCGCTTGCGGCGAGGGGGCGGCAGGCCCCCCTTTCCTGCATTTTCCGCCGTGCCGGTGGCGCCGATCAGCGAAACGGCACAGTCCGGTGCCGGGGAAGGGGCTTTTGGACAGGGGTGCCGCCCCGTTCATCCCAGACGATAGCTTGACGCGGTGACGCCGCCAAAAATCATCGTGTCGTGATACACCCTCGTGGCCTTTTCCTGTTCAGCCGCGCCCAGAACGGCCCAGATCGGCGCGAGGTGGTCTTCCTGCGCGTGGCAGGTGCGGGCATAGGGGGCCTTTTCCCAATCCAAGAGGTCGGCGGTACGTTGGGCGGGCGGCTCGGCCATGACGCCTGCCAGCCAGGCGTCGAAAGCCTCGGACGGCACGCGAGCGCCGGGGCCGAACAGGCGCAGGTTGTGATAGGACAGCCCGGAACCCAGGATCAGCACGCCCTCGTCGCGCAAGGGGGCAAGCGCGCGGCCGAGGGCCAGATGCTCGGCCGGATTGTAGCCATGGCGCAACGAGACCTGAAACACCGGCACGGAGGCGTCGGGATACATGATGAAGGCGGGCACGAAACAGCCGTGGTCAAAGCCTTGGGCGGCGTCAAGGCGCACCGGCAGGCCGGCAGCCGCAATCAGATCGGCGGCCTTTTGCGCCAAATCGGGCGCGCCGGGGGCCTTGTACTGCACCTGAAAGGTTTCGGGCGGAAAGCCGGAATAGTCATAGACCATCGGCGGATTGGCCGAGGTCATCACGGCAAAGCTGTCATCCTCCCAATGGCCCGAGATCATCAGGATGGCGCGGGGCCGTTCGGGCAGGTCTTTGACCATCTGCACGAAGGAGGCCTCGAGGTTCTTGAACTGCGCGCGCCAGTCCGGCATCCAGGGCCAGGGTCCGCCGCCGTGCGAGATGAAATAGGTGGGCATGCGCGTCATGGGGTGTCCTTTCGCTGTTGCACGGAAGATGGGCCCTGCGCGGCGCTGACGCAAGCGTGCGCCAGGGGCGGTTTTGCGCGACTGGCTCTGCACTGGCGCACAGACACGGGCGCGATGCCCTGGCCTGATCCCGCCTTTGGGCGCCGGTGCCATGATCATGGCGCTCCCCGCCTTTCCACTCGGCGAGGGGGGGAGGGTTTGGGCGCGGCGGGCAAGTGAAAATCTGCGCCCGGCCCGCCTTGCCAATCGCGACGACACAGGCCAATCTGGCCCATCCACTTCGTGACAGGGAGTTCACACCATGAAGTTCATCGCACCGGTCCTTGCGGGCCTTATGTTGTCCACCACCGCCTTTGCCGAAGGCCTGCCGGACCTTGGCGGGCGCGAAATCGTTGTCGTCACCGAAAACGCCTATCCGCCCCTGCAGTTCCTTGACGCCTCGGGCGCGGCCATCGGCTGGGAATATGACGCCGTGGCCGAGATTGCCAAGCGTCTGAACGCGACGGTGAAATACGAAAACATCTCTTGGGACGCGATGATCCCGGCGGTGTCGGAAGGCCAGTTCGACATGGGCATGACCGGCATCACCATTCGCGATGACCGCAAGGAGCAGGTCGATTTTTCCGACAGCTACATGACGTCGGAAATGGTGATGATGGTGCGCGGCGACGAGGCCCGGTTCACCGATGCCGCTTCCTTTGCCGCCAATCCCGATCTGTACATGGCGGCACAGCCCGGCACGACGCCGTTTTATGTCGGCGTCTACAACGTGCTGGACGGGAATGAGGCCAACCCGCGCATCAAGCTGTTCGAAACCTTCGGCGCCACGGTCGAGGCTCTGAAATCGGGCGATGTTGATCTGGTTCTGACCGATGGCACGGCCGGCGCGGGCTATGTCGAGGCTTCGGCGGGCGGGCTGAAGATCGTTGGCGAAAAGCTGGGGACCGAGGATTTCGGGTTCATCTTTGCCAAGGGCTCTGACCTTGTGGCGCCGATGAATGCCGCGATTGCGGCCCTGAAGGCCGATGGTACCATCGACGCGCTGAACAAGAAGTGGTTCCTTGACTACAAGATGGGTCAGTAAGGCCTCAGGCCCCGGGTTCGTGCCCGGGGCCGTTTGCGGATGCAGCCGAACCCGAAACCCGATGCCGATTTTCCGTGGTGGCTGGTGGTCCTTGGGATCATCGGGGCGGTGCTGTTTTATCAGGTCTGGGCCTCGGAGGTCTATTCGGCGGCGCTGCGAAAGTTGGCACAGGGGGCGGTGATCACGGTGATCGTCGCGGTGGCGGCCTATATGGCCGCTTGCGCCTTGGGGCTGGGGCTGGCGGTGATGGGCCTGTCGCGGTTCATCGTGCTGCGCCAGATCGCGCGGTTCTACATCGAAGTGATGCGCGGCGTGCCGATCATCGTCCTGTTGCTGTATGTGGCCTTCGTCCTGGCCCCCGCCCTGATCGTGGCGGTGAACTGGGTGACGGGCTGGGTCGGGATCGACCCCTGGAAGACCCGCGACTTCCCGCTGATCGCGCGGGCGGCGATCGCGCTGATGCTGGCCTATTCGGCGTTTCTGGCCGAGATCTTCCGCGCTGGCCTGCAGGCGGTCGACAAGGGCCAGATCGAAGCGGCGCAGGCCCTTGGCCTGAACGGCTGGCAGCGCTTTCGTCACATCTCCTTTCCGCAGGCCTTCCGCATGATCCTGCCGCCTCTGGGCAATGATTTCGTGGCGATGGTCAAGGATTCCTCGCTGGTGTCGGTGCTGGGCGTGTCGGACATCACGCAGCTTGCCAAGGTGACGGCGGCAGGCAATTTCCGCTATTTCGAGACCTATAACATGGCGGCGTTGCTGTATCTGACCATGACGATTACCCTGTCGCTGGTGCTGCGGCGGATCGAGGCGCGGTTGCGGCAGTCAGAGCGTTAGGCGATCCGGGGACCCTGAGCGCCGGGGGGCTGGCCGGGACCTTCGGCGGGGAATGGTCAGGAACGGATGAACCAGGCAGGCCCGCGTCAGGCTGCGCCGTCAGGGGAAATGGAACGGGAGAAGGTGCGATGAATGCTTTGCTGACGGACTGGACCGGGCCTTATGGCCTGCCGCCCTTCGAACGGATCACGGATGCAGACTTTGCCCCAGCGTTCGAGACCGCACTGACGCAGGCGCGCGCGAGTATCGCGGTGATCGCGGGCAACCCCGAGGCGCCGACATTTGACAATACCATCGCCGCGCTGGAACGGGCCGAGACCCTGCTGGGCCGGGTCGGCGGTGTGTTCTGGAACGTCTCGGGCGCAGACAGCAACCCCGCACGCGAGGCGCTGGAGGTGAAGCTTGCGCCCAAACTCTCGGCCTATTCCAGCGAGTTGACCTCGAACAAGGCGCTGTTTTCGCGCATCAAGGCGCTGTGGACGAGCCGCGACGGGTTGGACCTGACGGGCGAACAGGCAAGGGTGCTGGACCTGTACCATCGGATGTTTGTGCGCGCGGGGGCCGAGTTGGGCGGAGAAGCCTCGGACCGGATGGCGGCGGTCATGGCGCGCCTGGCCACCCTTGGCACGCAGTTCAGCCAGAACGTGCTGGCCGAGGAACGCGGCTGGCACATGGCCTTGTCCGAAGCGGATCTGGAAGGCCTGCCCGATTTCGTGGTGGCCACGGCGCGGGCGGCGGGTAAGGAGCGCGGTCTGAACGGCCCGGCGGTGACGCTGAACCGGTCGCTGATCGTGCCATTCCTGCAGTTTTCCCCCAAGCGGGCCCTGCGCCGGCAGTCCTATGAAGCCTGGGTGGCGCGCGGGGCCAACGGCAATGACCACGACAACCGGGCGGTGGCCGCCGAGACGCTTTCCCTGCGCGAGGAACGGGCCCGCCTGCTGGGCTATGCCAGTTTCGCTGCCTACAAGCTGGAACCCGAGATGGCCAAGACGCCGCAGGCGGTGCGCGCGCTGCTGATGCGGGTCTGGGAACCGGCGCGGGCCCGAGCGCTGGCCGATGCTGCGGTGCTTCAGGCGATGCTGGCGCGCGACGGTTCGCCCGGCGTTCTGGAGGCCTGGGATTGGCGGTACTATTCCGAACAGCGCCGCAAGGCCGAGCACGATCTGGATGAGGCGGCGTTGAAACCCTACCTTGGCCTTGAGGCGATGCTGGGGGCGCAGTTCGACTGTGCGACCCGGTTGTTCGGGTTGCAGTTCAAGGAGGTGTCGCTGCCGCTTTACCACCCGGACGCGCGGATCTGGGAGGTGACGCGCGACGGCCATCTGGTGGCGCTGTTCATCGGCGACTATTTTGCGCGCGGGTCAAAACGCTCGGGCGCCTGGTGCTCGACCTTCCGCGAACAGGAGCGCATGGACGGCGACGTGTGCCCGGTGGTGGTGAATGTGTGCAACTTTGCCAAGGGAGACCCCTGCCTGCTGTCCTACGATGATGCGCGCACCCTGTTTCACGAATTCGGCCATGCCCTGCATCAGATGCTGTCGAACGTCACTTACCGCTTCATCTCGGGCACCAATGTGGCGCGCGATTTCGTTGAATTGCCCAGCCAGCTTTACGAACACTGGCTGGAAGTGCCCGAGGTGCTGGAAAAACACGCGCGCCACTGGCAGACCGGCAAAGCGATGCCGGCCGAGATGCTGAAGCGTCTTCTGGCGGCGGGCACCTATGATCAGGGCTTTGCGACGGTGGAGTTCATCTCGTCGGCGCTGGTCGATCTGGCGTTTCATGAAGGGGCCGCTCCTGCGGATCCGATGGCGATGCAGGCCGCGGTGTTGGACGGCCTTGGCATGCCGCATGCCATCCGGATGCGCCATGCCACGCCGCATTTCGCCCATGTGTTTTCGGGTGATGGGTACAGCAGCGGTTATTACAGTTACATGTGGTCCGAAGTGATGGACGCCGACGCCTTTGCCGCCTTCGAAGAGGCGGGCGGCCCCTTTGACCCCGAAACGGCACGCCGGTTGGAAACCCATATCCTGAGCGCCGGGGGCCGCGAGGAAGCGGATGTACTGTACACAAGGTTCCGAGGCCGGATGCCGGGGGTGGAGCCCCTGCTGAAAGGTCGCGGCCTGCTGGAGGTTGCCTGAAACAGGCGGCGCATCAGCGTCGCGCCATTTGCACCGGTCGGCCCGCGCCGCCCCGATGCGTTTCGCGGGTTTCGGCCAGATCAGGGGGCGCGGCCCCCTGACCCCCGGGGTATTTGGATCAAGATGAAGGACAAGCGGGTTCGGTCCTTCATCTTGATCCAAATATCCTCGGGGGGGAGCCGCTTGCGGCGAGGGGGCTGAAGGCCCCCCGACCGAGGAGGAGGGCCAAAGCCCGACGACGAGAGGCTAGTCTGCGGCTTTGCCGCTCTGCCGGATCCTGTGCCTTACCGTCGCAGGCTGCCGGGTGCGGTTCCAAACTGGGCACGAAAGGCGCGGGACAGGGTGGAGGGGCTGGAAAATCCGGTGCGCAGCGCGACTTCGGCCAGCGGGTGGCTTGTATCGGTCACCATGCGGCGGGCCGCGGCGAGGCGCATCTTCAGGGCATAGGCGGCAGGGGTAAGGCCCAGGTTCTGGCGGAACAATTGCTCCAGGCGCCGCGGTGAAAGGCCGAGCGATGCGGCAAGGCGGCTGACAGGGTCGGGGGCATCCAGGCGCTTTTCCATCCAGGCGACGGCCGTGGCGACGCGCGGGTCCAGACGCTGATCGGCACGCGGCGCAAGAAGCTGATCGGGCGAAGGCGCCGAGACCTGCGGTTCGGATCCTTCCCGCGCGGTGGTTATGAACGAGGCGGCGACCTGCAGCGCCAGGGCGGGGCCGTGGCGGGCGCGGATCAGATGCAGCATCAGATCGGTGGCTGGCGCGGCCCCTCCTGCCGTGAAACGAGCGCGGTCAATCACGAAGCGATCCGGGATCAGGTCGACCTGGGGATAGGTTGAGGCAAAGTCCTCGAAGTCTTCCCAATGCACGGTGGCGCGGTGGCCGTTCAAAAGCCCCGCGCGTGCCAGAACCCAGGCCCCGGCGTCGATACCGCCCATCGCGGCAAAACCGGGGGCCATGCGCGACAGGTCGCGCACCAGGGTCGGCGTTGCGCCGCGCTGTTGCTGGAAGCCCGCGATCACCACCAGGGCGTCGGCACCCTTGGCCGCGGAAAGCGGCCCATGGGCCGGCAATTCGATGCCGCAGGTCAGCGGTACCGGCGCCCCGTCAGGCGTGACGACGCGCCAGCGGTAGGTGTCGGTTCCAAGATGGCGGTTGGCCGCGCGCAGGGGGTCAAGGGTCGAGGCAACCTCCAGGATCGAGGACTGCGGCAGGACGAGAAGGGCCAGCGTGACGGGATGAAGCGAGGCGGCGAAGATCGTTGCGGTTTTTGCCATGTTCATTTCGTAAATTGCCACGCCTTGCCGCGCAAGGACGTTATGCTGCACCAAACCGCCTGAAGGAGGTGCTGTATGCCCCTGGCCATGAACCGCGACGTCTTCATCACCTGTGCCGTGACCGGATCGGGCGGCACGCAGGACCGCAGCCCGCATGTGCCGCGCAGCCCTGCGCAGATTGCGGCTGCAGCGATCGATGCGGCAAAGGCGGGTGCGGCGGTGGTGCATTGCCATGTGCGCGACCCGGAAACCGGAAGGCCCAGCCGCGACGGTGCCTTGTACCGCGAGGTGACCGAACGCATTCGCGACGCGGGCACCGACGTTGTTCTGAACCTGACCGCAGGCATGGGCGGCGATCTGCTGTTCGACGGCACCGAGCATATGAACGCCATGGGCCCGAAATCGGACATGGCGGGTGCCACCGAGCGGGTGGCCCATGTGGTGGACTGCCGCCCCGAGATCTGCACGCTGGACTGCGGCACGATGAACTTCAACGAGGCCGACTATGTGATGGTCAACACCCCCGGCCTTTTGCGCGACATGGCGCGGCGCATGACGGCAGCGGGCGTGCGCATCGAGATTGAAGCCTTTGACACCGGTCATCTTTGGCTGGCCAAGGAACTGGTCAAAGAGGGCAACATTCCCGCGCCGGTTCTGGTGCAGTTGTGCATGGGCGTGCCATGGGGCGCGCCGGATGATCTGAACACCTTCCTTGCCATGGTCAACAACGTGCCCGCCGACTGGACCTGGAGTGCCTTTGGCCTGGGGCGCAACCAGATGGCCTATGTCGCGGCCGCCGTGCTTGCCGGGGGCAATTGCCGGGTCGGGTTGGAGGACAACCTGTGGCTGGACAAGGGCGTGCTGGCGACCAATGCGCAACTCGTCGAACGCGCCGTGACGGTGATTTCCAACATGGGGGCGCGGGTGATCACGCCGGCAGAGGTGCGCACGAAGCTGAAACTGGACAAGCGCGCGCCGCGGGCGCGGTAGGGGTGCAGGCGGCGGCGCCCCCCCCCACCCTCTCCCTCCCCACGAGGGGGAGGGAAGCTCCTTGGGGGAACGGGCGGTAAGACCTGGCCAATGCGGCCCCCTCCCCCTTTGTGGGGAGGGATGGGGTGGGGGGCGAATGCCCGGAAGAAAAGGACAAGAGATGGCACGGAAAGCGGCGATTATTGGCGGTGGGGTGATTGGCGGCGGCTGGACGGCGCGGTTCGTGCTGAACGGCTGGGATGTCAATGTGTTCGACCCCGGCCCGAATGCTCAGGCCAATGTGGCGATCATGCTGGCCAATGCAAGGCTTGCCGTGCCCGCGTTGTCGGATGTCCCGATGCCGCCCGAGGGCCGCGTGACCTTTGCCGCCACCATGGCCGAGGCGCTGGACGGCGCGGAATATGTGCAGGAAAGCGTCTCCGAGCGGATGGAGTTGAAACATCAGGTCTATGCCCAGATGCAGCAGGCCAATCCGGGTATCCTCATCGGATCCTCGACCAGTGGTTTCAAGGCGGTTGATCTGCAAAAGGGCGCGGTCAACCCCGGCAATATCATCGTCGCCCACCCCTTCACGCCGGTCTACTTGCTGCCGCTGTGCGAGATTTCGGCCTCGGCTGCCAACGCGCCCGAGTTGATCCGGCGCACCCGCGAAATCGTCACCGACATCGGCATGTTTCCCCTGGTCATGCGCAAGGAAATCGACGCTTTCATCGGCAGCCGGTTTCTGGAGGCGGTGTGGCGCGAAGCCCTGTGGATGCTGAAGGACGGGATAGCGACCACCGAAGAAATCGACGATGCGATCCGGATGAGTTTTGGCCTGCGTTGGGCACAGATGGGTCTGTTCGAGAATTACCGGATTGCGGGCGGCGAAGCCGGGATGCGGCATTTCATGGCGCAATTCGGGCCGGCGCTGAAATGGCCATGGACCAAGTTGACCGACGTTCCGGAGTTTAACGAAGACCTGGTTGATCTTGTGGCCGGGCAATCGGATGCGCAATCGGGCCACATGCCGATCCGCGATCTGGAACGGTTGCGCGACCAGAACCTTGTCGGCATCCTGCGGTCGCTGAAAGAGCGAAACGTGGGTGCGGGCCGCGTCCTGCGGGAACATGATGCCCGCCGCGCCGTGGCTTTCCACGCGGCGATTGATCAGGGCCCCAAGGCCGAACCTTTGGTGATGGCCCATATGCAGGTGCTTCCGGGCTGGATCGACTACAACGGCCATATGACCGAAAGCCGCTATTACTTTGCCAATTCCGAAACCGTGGACGCCTTTCTGCGGCTGATCGGGGCGGGGATGGACTATGTCGCGGGCGGTCACAGCTTCTATTCCGCCGAAACCCATATCCGCCATCTGGGCGAGGCCAAGCTGGGCGACCGGCTGACCGGGACCCTGCAGATCATTAGTGCCGACGAAAAGCGGTTCCGGTCCTTCGTGCGGGTGATGAAGGGCGAAACTTGCGTGGCCACCATCGAACAGCTTTGCCTGCATGTCGACATGGCCAGCGGCAAATCCGTCCCCGCAAGCGCGCAGGTCTGGGGCGCGCTGAAGGCGATTGCCGAGGCGCAGGCGAACCTGCCTCTGCCCGAAGGCGCGGGCCGCGCGGTTGGTCAAAAGAAATAGGGGCGGGTCAACGGCCGTCCCCACATAACCGATCCCCGAGGAACCCCATGCATTTCGGACTTAGCGAAGAACAAGAGATGATCGTCGATGCCACCCGCGCCTTTGTCGAACGCGAGTTGTATCCACACGAGTTGGCGGTCGAACGGTCAGGTCATCTGCCGTTCGAGTTGATCAAGGAGATCCAGGCAAAGGCCATGCAGGCGGGGCTTTACGCCGCCAACATGCCCGCCGAACTGGGCGGGGCGGGTCTGGATACGTTGTCGTGGCTGCTTTATGAAAAAGAACTGGGCCGGGCCAATTATGCGCTGCACTGGACCTGCGTGGCGCGACCCTCCAACATCCTGCTGGCGGGCAATGCCGAGCAGCGCGAACAGTATCTGATGCCCTGCATCCGGGGCGAAACCTGGGATTGTCTGGCGATGACCGAACCCGGGGCAGGGTCGGATCTGCGCGGCATGAAGGCGAATGCCCGGCCCGATGGCGACGACTGGCTCCTGAACGGCACCAAGCATTTCATCAGCCATGGTGATCTTGCGGGCTTTGCCATCGTCTTCATGGCGACCGGCGAAGAGCAAACCCCGCGCGGCCCCAAAAAGCGCATCACCGCCTTTTTCGTCGACAAGGGCACCAAGGGATTCACGGTTCGCGACGGCTATCGCAACGTGTCGCACCGGGGCTACACGAATTCCGTGCTGGAGTTCGACGACTGCCGGCTGAACAGGCGCCAGATCCTTGGCGAGGTTCACAAGGGCTTTGACCTGGCCAATTCCTGGCTGGGGGCAACCCGGTTGCAGGTGGCGTCAACCTGCCTTGGGCGCGCGGAACGGGCCCTTGAACATGCGATCTCTTATGCCGCCGAGCGCCGCCAGTTCGGCCAGCAGATCGGCAAGTTCCAGGGCGTCAGCTTCAAGCTGGCGGATATGGCGATGGAGTTGAAGGCGGCGGAACTTCTGACCCGCGAGGCGGCGTGGAAATACGACCAGGGCACGGTGACCGAGGCCGACATGTCGATGGCCAAGCTGAAGGCGACCGAGGTTCTGGCGATGGTCGCGGACGAGGCGATACAGATTCACGGCGGCATGGGATTGATGGACGAATTGCCGCTGGAGCGGATCTGGCGCGATGCACGGGTGGAACGGATCTGGGAAGGCACGTCCGAGATTCAGCGGCACATCATCAGCCGCGAATTGCTGAGGCCGCATGGGGCGTAAGATGTCGCAAGGCGGGGGTTTCACACCCCCGGTCTGCGTTTTGAAAAAACGCAGACTCCCCCGTGGGAATATTTAGGGACAGATGAAACGAAATGTTAACCATGAGCCGCCAGACTGACCTTACGGTACAGGGAGGGATCCCGATGACCGTGACAGGTGAAACCCTGCCTCGATTCGTCGGGGCAGGGCGCCTTCTGGGGCATTCATCTGTCCGGAAATATCCCACGGGGGTCCGGGGGTGTGAAACCCCCGGGGCTGGCCGCAAGACCGCAGGTCGGCCATGATGACCCTTGACCGCCTGCTTCGCCCCAAGACCATCGCCGTCCTTGGCGCAGGCTGGGCGCTGAACGTGATCGAACAATGCCGCAAGATGGGTTTTGGCGGAGAGGTCTGGCCGGTGCATCCCACCAGGACCGAGATTGGCGGATTGCGGGCCTACGCGTCGCTTGCCGACCTGCCCTCGGCCCCGGACGCCACTTTTGTCGGGGTCAACCGTCATGCCACGCTGGAGGTGGTGGCGGAACTTGCCGCGATGGGGGCGGGCGGAGCGATCTGCTTTGCCAGCGGCTGGGCCGAGGCGGGCGCGCCGGAATTGCAGGCCCGGCTGATCGCGGCGGCAGGGGGCATGCCGATCCTGGGGCCGAATTGCTACGGGGTGATCAACTATCTGGACGGCGCGCTCTTGTGGCCCGATCAGCACGGCGGCCTGCGGGTGGATCGTGGCGTGGCGCTGATCAGCCAGTCCTCGAACATCGTGATCAATCTGGGCATGCAGAAGCGCGCCCTGCCGGTGGCCTATGTCGCCTGTCTGGGCAATGCGGCGGTGGTCGGCCTGGCCGATCTGGCGGGCGCGCTTCTGGACGATCCGCGCGTCACGGCACTGGGCCTGTACATCGAGGGGATCGACGACGCCCCGGCCTTTGCGGCGCTGGCGCAACGGGCGCGGGCGGCGGGCAAGGGCGTGGTCTGCATCAAGTCGGGCAAGACCGAGTTGTCGCGCACGGCGGCGGCCAGCCATACCGCCTCGCTTGCCGGGGGCGGGGCGGCGTCATCGGCCTTCCTGCGGCAAGTCGGGGTGGCTGAGGTGAACACGCCCTCCGAACTGATCGAAACCCTGAAGATCTTCCACTGCCATGGCCCAAGGATCGGCACGCGGCTGTGTTCGCTGTCGTGTTCGGGTGGCGAGGCGGGGTTGGTTGCCGATCTGGCAGCGCCTTGCGGCATCGACTTTCCCCCGGTGCCCGACCAGACGCGCGCGCGGCTGGCCGAGATTCTGGGGCCCATCGTCACCATCGCGAACCCATTGGATTACCACACCTTCATCTGGGGCGACGGGCTGCGCACCACGGATGTCTTTACCACGATGTTGCAGGCCTATGATGCCGGGATCTACATCATCGACCCGCCGCGCGGCGACCGCTGTGATCCTGCGGGTTATGCGCCGGCGCTGGAGGCGATTGTCGCGGCACAGGCAACCACCGGCAAGATCGCCTTTCCGGTGGCCTCGATGCCCGAGAATTTCGACGAGGCCATGGCGCGGCGTCTGATGGATCAGGGGGTTTGCACCTTGATGGGGCTTGAAACCGCGCTGGCGGCGATCAAGGCGGCGCAGGGGGCGGCGGGCCCTGAAGGTTGGCGGCCCGGACCCGCGCAGCCCCCCCGTGCAACCCGGGTGTTGAGCGAAGCCGAGGGCAAGGCGCTTTTGGCCGGGTTGGGCGTGGCGGTGCCGCGCGCGGTGACCGGGGCCACTTTGGCGGAAGTCGCCGCGCGCGTGGCGGGGCTGACGGCACCCTATGCGCTGAAAGGTCTTGGTTTTGCCCACAAGACCGAGGCGGGGGCGGTGCGGCTGGGGTTGACCACGCTGGCGGTGCAGGTCGAGATGAAAGGGGCCACCGGCTATCTGGTGGAAGAGATGGTGACGGGGGCGGTGGCCGAGGTTTTGCTGGGACTGCGGCGCGACCCGGTTTACGGGGTCAGCCTGACCCTTGGCATGGGCGGAGTGGCGGCCGAGGTTCTGGCCGATACCGTGACGCTGATCCTGCCGGTCACCGAGGCGCAGGTGTTGCAAGCCTGCCAGCGCCTGCGGCTGTGGCCGCTGCTGGATGGCTATCGCGGGCGTCCGCGTGCCGACATGGCGGCGGTGGCGGCGATTGCGGTGCGGTTGGGCGGGGCGATGCTTGCCGATCAAAGCCTTGAAGAGATTGAGATCAACCCGATCCTCGTGCGGCCTGAAGGCGCTGTTGCGGTGGATGCTTTGGTAAGGAAGGCGTGACATGGAAATGCGTTTGGACGGCCCGGTCAGGACCCGCCGCGAGGGGGCCATTCTGGAGGTGACGCTGGACGCACCCAAGGCCAATGCGATCTCTCTTGCGACCAGCCGGGTGATGGGGCTGGTGTTCCGCGACTTCCGCGATGACGACACCTTGCGCATTTGTATCCTGCGTGCGGCGGGCGAAAAGTTCTTTTGCCCGGGCTGGGATCTGAAGGCGGCGGCACAAGGTGATGCAGTGGACGGCGATTATGGCGTCGGCGGCTTTGGCGGCTTGCAGGAATTGCCCAATCTGAACAAGCCCGTGATTGCGGCGGTGAATGGCATCTGCTGTGGCGGCGGGTTGGAACTGGCGCTGTCGGCCGATCTGATCCTGTGCTCGGACAATGCGACCTTTGCCCTGCCCGAGATCAGGTCGGGCACGGTGGCCGATGCCGCATCCATCAAGTTGCCAAAGCGCATTCCCTATCATGTGGCGATGGACCTTTTGCTGACCGGGCGATGGTTTGACGCGCATGAGGCGCATCGTTGGGGCATCGTGAAGGAAATCACCGCGCCCGCTGATCTTTTGCCCAAAGTCTGGGATCTGGCGCGGTTGCTGGAAAAGGGGCCGCCGCTGGTCTATGCCGCGATCAAGGAAGTGGTGCGGCAGGCCGAGGACATGCGGTTTCAGGACGCGCTGAACCGCATCACCAAGCGGCAGATGGTGACAGTGGACCGGCTGTATTCTTCGGAGGATCAGTTGGAAGGTGCCCGTGCCTTTGCCGAAAAGCGTGATCCGGTCTGGAAGGGGCGGTAGCACCCCCTCGTCGAAGCCCCGGGCGCGGGCGCCGGGGGCACTCCTCGTCTGCGACGGGACTTGTCGCAAATCGCCAAGGACTTTCGCGGCGCGGGCGTTAGGTTTGCAAAATCCCGGAGGCCCGCCCATGCACGACACCGACTATATCATCGTGGGCGCGGGCTCTGCCGGGTCCGTCCTTGCCAACCGGCTGACCGAAAACGGCAAGCACCGGGTGGTTCTGCTGGAGGCGGGCGGCACCGACCGCCGGTTTTACGTCCACCTTCCCCTGGGCTACGGCAAGCTGTTCTATGATCCGGCGGTGAACTGGATGTACCAGACCGAACCCGACACCGGGCTGGCGGGCAACCGCGACCACTGGCCGCGCGGCAAGATCCTGGGCGGGTCGTCCAGCATCAATGCCATGGTCTGGATCCGGGGCCACCGGGCGGATTACGAGGAATGGGGTGCCGAAAATCCCGGTTGGGGATGGGATGACTGTCTGGCCGCCTACCGCGCGATCGAGGATACCGAGGCCGGGGGCGATGCCTGGCGGGGCAAGGGCGGGCCCCTGTTCATTTCCGCCAACCGAAAGGGCCTTCATCCCCTTGTGCAGGACTATATCGCGGCTTGCGGGCAGGCCGGCTTGCCCGCAAACCCCGATTTCAACGGGGCCGAGCAAGAGGGTGCGGGCATCTATCAGATGACGATCAAGGGCGCGCGGCGCAATTCCACGGCGCGGGCCTTTCTGCGGCCGGCGATGAAGCGCCCCAACCTGAAGGTGATCACCCGCGCTCAGGTGACGCGGGTTTTGACCGAGGGGCGGCGCGCGGTGGGCGTGGAATACCTGCAGGGCGGTCAGCGCGTTGAGTTGCGCTGCAATGCCGAGGTGATCCTGTCGGGTGGGGCGATCAACTCGCCGCAGCTTTTGCAACTGTCGGGCATCGGGCCGGGGGCGTTATTGCAGGGGCTGGGCCTGCCGGTGGTGCTGGACAACGCCAATGTGGGCAGTCATCTGAACGACCATCAGGGCATCAATTATACCTGGCGCATGAAGGTGCCGACCTACAACGACATCCTGCGGCCATGGTGGGGCAAGGCCTTTGTCGGCCTGCAATATGTGCTGACGGGCGGCGGTCCGCTGGCCAAGTCGATCAACCACGGCGGCGGGTTTTTTCGCACCAGACCCGACATGACCCGGCCCAACATGCAGCTGTATTTCCAGGCCTTTTCCACCCTGATCCCGCGCAATGGCGAGCGCCCCCTGCTGACGCCCGATCCGTTTTCGGGCCTGTCGATCGGGCTGTCGAACTGCCGTCCGACCTCTCGCGGGCAGATCATTCTGCGCAATGCCGATCCGCTGGCCCATCCGGTGATCACGGCCAACGCCTTTTCCACCGACAACGACGTGACCGAAATGCTGGCGGCGGTGAAATACCTGCGCCATATCGCGGCGCAGCCTGCCTTTGCGCCTCTGGTCGCCGAGGAGCTGCGGCCCGGTCCCGAAGTTCAGACCGATGAGGCCCTGATTGCCGATTTCCGCGCCCGCTCGGGCACGGTCTATCACCCCAGTTGCACCGCGCGCATGGGGTCCGACCCGGCCACGTCGGTGGTGGATGCGGGCTGCCGGGTGCATGAAGTACAGGGGTTGCGGGTGATCGACGCCGCAGCTTTCCCCAACCTGATCGCGGGCAACACCAACGCCCCCGCCATCCTGATGGGGTGGAAGGGCGCGGAACGGGTTCTGGCCGACGCGCGGTAAACCGTTTTGGCGTTTGTTTTGATGACTGCCTGACGCAAAAGGTCCAAACCGATCCTGCGTCCGGATCTGAAACCTTGCCCAATCGTCAAAAACAAGGGCCCGGGATCCGGGGTTGCCCTTGTTTCAGGGGTCCCTTGTCGCGCAAGGTCAGCCGTGGTCAGTCATGGGCCGGGACAAGCTTGTCAATCTTGCCGTCCGCTTCCAGAAAGTACAACTCGCCCGCGCTGTCTGTGCCAAACGAGGTGATCTGCCCGATGAAGCCCAGATCATAGCCGAAACCCTTCTTGTCGATGATCTCGCCCGCCTCATAGCGCAGGGACGTGATCTCGGCTGTGCAAAAGTCGGCAAAGAAATAGCGCCCCTTCAGTGCGGGCATCGCGGTACCCCGATAGACATAACCGCCCGTGATGGAACAGCCGATGTCGTGATCATAGACCAGGATAGGAGCCACAAGGCCCGAGGCGTCGCAGGCACTGTCAATATAGCAGTTCAGGCCTTCGGTTCGGTTCCAGCCCAGATTGGCGCCAATATGGGACAGCGGCAGAACATCCAGTTCCTCCCATCGGTCCTGACCGACATCTCCGATATACAAGGTCGTGCCGTCAAACGACATCCGCCACGGATTGCGCAACCCCATGGCGAAAATCTCCGGCGCACCTCCACCGGCTGCAAAGGGGTTGTCGGGCGGAATGACATAGGGCGCGCCGCCATCGACATCAATGCGCAACAGTTTGCCAAGCAACACCTGCGGGTTTTGCGCATTCCTGAAACGGTCACCCGCGCCGCCGCCGTCGCCAACCCCGATGTAAAGAAAGCCGTCCGGACCAAAGCCGATCCAACCGCCATTGTGGTTGGACTGGTCGGAATGATTGATGGTCAACAGGTTGCGCAGGCTGGCAGGGTCAGCGCTGTTGCGGTCGGCACTTGCTTGTACCGAGGCGATCTGGATGTTGCCCACCGCATCGGTGTAATCGATGTAGAACAGGCCGTTGCTGG
>JANMJC010000576.1:0-2547 GCA_031371185.1 Paracoccaceae bacterium
GGGGCGGTCCGCAAGGGCCGCCCCTTTTCATTTGGCCGCGCGCATGGCCCCCCTCCCCCATCCCCTCCCCACGAGGGGGAGGGGCGGCGAGCGGTCTGATGGGGATTCAATACTTGAACGGCCCCTGCTGCGGCACGCCGGGCAGCACGCAGAGCATTTCGTACAGCAGATTCGCCCCGATCAGCGCGGTGTTGCCCGAGGGGTCATAGGGCGGCGACACTTCGACCAGATCGCCGCCGACGATGTTCAGTCCCGCGCAGCCGCGCACGATCTCAAGCCCCTGCCAGATCGTCAGCCCCCCCGGTTCCACCGTGCCGGTGCCGGGCGCAAAGGCCGGGTCAAGGCTGTCGATATCATAGCTCAGATAGACCGGGGCATCGCCGATCCTCGCGCGGATCTCGGCCATCAGGGGGGTCAGGGACTTGTGCCAGCAGGCCTCGGCCTGAACCACGGTCCAACCCTTGTCACGCCCCCAGGTGAAATCGTCGGGGCTGTAGCCGGTGCCGCGCAGACCGATCTGGAACACGCGGTCATTGATCAGGCAGCCATCTTCCCAGGCGCGGCGGAAGGGGCAGCCGTGGGCCACCTTTTCGCCGAACATCGTGTCGTTGATGTCGGCATGTGCATCGACATGGATCAGCGCGACGGGGCCGTGTTTGGCCTTCATCGCCTTCAGGATCGGCCAGGTCAGGGTGTGATCGCCGCCCAGGGTCAGCGGGATCGCGCCACAGGCCAGGATCGCATCATAGGCCGCTTCGATGATCTGGACCGACTTCTTCAGATCAAAGGTGTTGATCGCCACATCCCCGATATCCGCGACCTGAAGATGATCAAACGGAGCCGCCCCGGTCGACATGTTGTAGGGCCGCAGCATCCGGGATTCGTCGCGGATCTGGCGCGGGCCCAACCGGGTTCCGGGGCGGTTCGAGGTGCCGATATCCATCGGAATGCCGACAAAGCAAGCATCCAGCCCCGTGGCATCCGGCGCCGTGGGCAGCCGCATCATGGTGGCCGGGCCGCCAAAGCGCGGCATGTCGTTGCCGCCAAGCGGCTGGTTCAAGGGGCGGGTCATCGCGCGGTCTCCTGTTGGCTGCGGCCCAGTCTAGGGCGCAAGATGCGGGGAAGGAAGGGGCGCACGGTGCCCCTCTTCCCCACCCCTCTCGCCCATCGACGTGAGTGAGGGATGCGCGTGGTCGAGACCGGGGTTGACGGGCCAAAGCGGGCGCGGTCTTGTGGGGCGGCAACCAAAGGACCGCCATGAAACCGATTGACCCCAACGACCGCCGCACGGCCAACATCCACCGGGCCGCGTTCCATCCCTTTGTCTATCCCGACGGGCTGGCCCTGGGCGATGCGGTCCTGCAACTGGACGCTGACCTGCCGCTTGGCATCGGGTTTCATATCTACCGGATGCCCGCGGGCATGACGACGCGCGGCCACCGCCACAATGGTCCCGAACAGTTCCTGATCCTCGAAGGCGAGTTGCACGAAAGCGATGGCACGGTGTTTCGCGCCGGCGACATGGTGTGGTACCGCGACGGGACCGAGCACAATTCCTTTACCCCGAACGGATGCCTTCTGGCCGTCCACATCGCTTCGGCCGAAACCCCGGTCGACTGATCAGGGCGCGCCGCGCCCGTATTTCGCCATCGCGGCCCGCAAAGGATCGGTCGGAATGCCGATGATCTTGCCACCCGCCGGCTTGACCATGGCAAAGCTTTCATCGGCATTGGCGACGATGGCGTTGATCACCGCCTCGTCGACCGCTTGAACGACGGCCAGATAGATCGGGTCAAGCAGCGTCCAGTTCAGCGAATGGCGCGTGATCACGGCAGGGGCCTGATCGGGGCAAGGCATGGCATCGGCCACCGAAAAGGCCAGAAAGATATCGCCCGAGGAATTGCCCGACGGCGAGCCGGATCGCGCGATCCCAAGGCCCGCGCGGCGCGCAACCCCGCGCAGGATGGCGTCGGACAGGGGCGCATCGGTGGCGACGATGGCAATGATCGACCCCTGTTCGCGCCGGGCAAATGTGCCTTCGGTGATCTCGGCCCCGACCGGAACCCCGGCGATCTGAAACCACGGACGGCGCCCGTAATTGGCCTGCACAAGGGCCGCAACCGTATAGTCCTGCCCCCCCACCGACACCACGCGCGAGGCGGTCCCGGTACCCCCCTTGAATTCATAGGCGATCATGCCCGCCCCGCCACCGACCGACCCTTCGGCCACAGGTCCGGTTGCGGCATTGCGCAGGGCGGCAATCGCGTGGTCGGGGCGAACGTGCAAGGCGTTGATATCGTTCAAGACCCCATCATAGGTTTCGGCCACCACTGGCATGGCCCAATCGTGGCCCTCGCTGAAATTGCGCGCGTAATTTTCCTGCATCCAGCGCGTGGCCCCTTCGTGCACTGCCCCGATGGCATGGGTGTTCGAGATCAGGATCGGCCCCTGAAAATACCCCGCGTCGTTGATCCAATGGGTTCCCGTCATCTCGCCGTTTCCGTTCAGAGAATGAACCCCGGCCCAGACCGGCTGCGGAAAATCGCG
>JANMJC010000579.1:0-8511 GCA_031371185.1 Paracoccaceae bacterium
AAACCTCGCAAAGGCGCGACGGTTTTGCCGCGTCCCGAGGCGCAGCACCAAAATCGGTCCGGCCGTGGATCGGACTGTGAACGCGCCCGCGGCCATTCGTGGCGGCCCGGCCCGACACAGCCGCGCGGAACGTGAGTTATGGCGCTCGGGGGGTCGGCTCGCGGCGGGCGGCCACCGCTGGCTGGTTCCAACGGCCTGCCGGCTGCCGGAAGGCGCAGGGCCGAGCCCAGGACCGGATTACGCCGGCATGGTGGCGAAAGCGCCGTTGAAGCTGCCCACAGCGGTCCGTGCCGCGGAAACGATCACTACATTGGTCATGTCTTGTCCCCCAGTTGCCGGCACGGCGAAGGTCGCCCTGCGTCTGGTCTGGCCTTAGGCGGGCTTTGCTGCAAAAGCAAGAAAAACAGCCGGGGAAATTGCCGCAGGTGCAAAGTCAGGCGCGTTTCTGCTGAACCTCCGGCGCCCAATCGGGCCGCAGGCTGGGCGCGCCGAACAGATAGCCCTGCAGGCAGTCCACCCCGAGGCCGACAAGATAATTCGCCTCTTCCACGGTTTCGACGGCTTCGGCGACGGTGAACATCTGAAAGTGCTTGCCGATCGAATTCAGCGCCCCGGTCATCGCCTGATTGCTGGGGTCGGTGTCGACGTTGCGGATGAACTGGGCGTCGATCTTCAGGATGTCAAAGAAGAAATTCTTGAAGTATCGGATCGCGGCATAGCCGGACCCGAAGTCGTCCAGGGCAAAGGCGACGCCCTTTGTGCGCATCTCTTCCATGAAGGTCATCACGACCTCGGGCACGGTCATGACCGAGCTTTCCGACACCTCAAGGATCAGCCGCTCGCCAACCGTGGCCGAAAGGGTCAGGCCGCGCCGCAGGGTATCGACCCACCGCGCATAGCCGATGGAGCGCGCCGACATGTTCAGCGCCAGTCGCAAACCGGGGTTGCGCGCCAGGGCGAGCATGCCGATTTCAAGGGCCGCACAGTCGATCTCGCGGCCGAGTTCGGTGTCTTCGATGGTATCCATGAAGTCGCGGGCCGGGATGATGCGCCCCTTGGGATCAAGCACGCGCATCAGACCTTCGTGAAAGGCGACGCGGGTCGTATCACGCGACAGGACCACGGGCTGATAGGCCAGACGCAGGCGGCGGGTGGCAATCGCCTCGTGCACCATCGACATCGTGGCGCGGTCATTGACCAGAATCGCGGCGCCCAAGGGGTTGGTCAGGCCGGCCCGGGCTTCTAGTTTGGGCTTTGGCCGAAGGTGAAGGTCCAATCTTTCCCCTGTTCTGCCCCGGCGGGGGGCCGAATGATCCGCAGTCTTGCGGTGGTCTACGCTTGGCCACACTGGTGCCACCGCTGTAAAGATCGGGTAAACCATGCCTTCGGGCGGGCACTGTGAACAGGGATGAAATAGCTGCGATGCAAGTCGAATTTGAACGATCCGGCCGTTGTGAATGGTGCGGGAGCGATCCCTTGTATGTGGCCTATCATGACACGGAATGGGGCCGGCCCCTGCGCGACGGGCGGGCGCTGTGGGAATGCCTCATGCTCGAGGCGTTTCAGGCGGGGCTTAGCTGGATCACCATCTTGCGCCGGCGCGAAGGGTTTCGCGCGGCCTTCGCCGGCTTTGACCCGCAGGTTGTGGCCACCTGGGGGCCGGCCGAGGTTGACCTCTTGCTGACCGACACGCGCATCATCCGTCATCGCGGCAAGATCGAAGCGACGATCACCGGCGCGCGGGCCTATCTGCGGATCGAGGCCGAGCAGGGTTTTGCCGACTTTGTCTGGGCCCATGTCGCGGGCCAGCCGGTTCAGAACGCCCGCGAAGATTCTGCCGGGCTGCCCGCGCAGACCCCTCAGGCGCTGGACCTGTCAAAGGCGCTGAAAGCCCGCGGGTTCAAGTTCGTCGGTCCGACGATCTGTTATGCCTTCATGCAGGCGGTGGGCATGGTCAACGATCATCTGGTCAGTTGCCCGCAACACGCGGTTGCAAAGGCGTCAGGCTGAAAGGGGCTTTTCGCGCGGGGGCGGGGATGGTACCAGTCCCCCAAGGGTCAGCAGTTCACCCAGGCGTCACCGGGCCGGATGGCCAGCTAGACCTGCGCAAGTCAGAACCTGCACCCTTCCCCCAAGTGCCCGTTCGCCAGAAGCCGGTGACCCTGCGACGCCCAAGGCACGACGGAGGATGACATGACACGCATTGCCCGGCCCTTTCAGGTCAGCGATATCGCCACGCTTGCCCGCTCGCTGGAACGACAAATGGCCGAGGTCGCGGACAAACCGGGCCACCTCAGCCTGATGAACATGCTGGCCCGCGCCGCCGGTTTCGCGAATTTTCAGGCCTTCCGGACCTCGGCGCTGGCCGGTGCCAAATTGGCAGATCCGCAGCCGACGGAGGATCTGACAAAGGTCACCCAGGCCCTGCGCCATTTTGACGGGCAGGGCCGGATGAAGACCTGGCCCGCCAAGACCCAGACGCAGTACCTGTGTCTTTGGGCGATCTGGGCGCGATTTCCCAAAGGGGCGGTGATGACCGAGCGGCAGGCGTCGGATCTGATCAACCGCTGGCACCTGTTCGGCGATGCCGCGATCATCCGGCGCACCCTGTGGGAGCGCAAGCTGATCTTGCGGACCGAGGATTCGCGCGACTATTGCCGGGTGGAACAGGCCCCGCCCCCCGATGCCCGCGCGCTGATCCGGGCGCTGCATCAGGCGGGCTAGGCACCACGATTTTTCGGCGAAAAATCGTTCTTGCGCGTCGCGGGCGGCCGCGGAATTTTCGCCGAAAATTCCGGCGGAAGGGTCAAAAGTCCTGCTCAGGCCTCGTTGACGGACAGGCCGATCTGCGTGCCGCCGGGCGCGCGGCGCAGGTCCATGGGCGCAACGCCAGCGGGCCAGCGCGCGCCCAGAAGCCGCGACTTGTCCAGCCGGGTGATGTTGACCGCGTTCGACTGGTTGCCGCCAAGCACATGGTAGTAAGCGGCATCTTCCGCCCAGTACATCGACACATGGCCAAGCCAGCCGTCGCGCGATCCGCGCCAGAACACCATGACGGCCCCCAGTTGCGGGGCAACCTCGCGGCCAAAGCTCATCCACTGCCGCGCGCCCAGGGGATTGGCGGGGATCGGTTCGGTGGGCAGGGTCGCGGTGATGCAATGGGCCACGAAAAGACCGCACCACGGGGTCTCGTCCTCGGCATAGCTGATCCGCGCGTCCGATGCCCAATCCAGGATGGCCCGGTTGTGGCGGTGTCCTGCGATCTCGGTGGTGCCGATCAGGCGGGCAGCCTCGGCCAGCCAGGGCAGGGCGACGGGGACAAGACCGGCGGTCGGGGCCGCCGCATGCGAAGGGGCGGTGAGGGCCGTTTGCGTCGCCGGGCCCGGAATGCCGTCCTGCACCAGCCCATGGCGGGCCTGAAAGGCCACAACGGCGGCGCGGGTTCTGGGGCCAAAGGCGCCGTCCAGCGGGCCGGGATCAAACCCCGCCGCCTTGAGAGCGGTTTGCAGTTGAACGATGGTCATGACGTGCCCCTGTGCCCGGAAACGATGACGGCAGGCTGCGGGAAAAGTCTGTGGGTTCGGTTGCGCCAGCGCGCGCTGCCTTGGCCGATTGCGCAATGAAGCGCCGCTGGCCCTAGCGCTTAGGGCGCGCCAAGCGCGTCCAGAACCGCCAGGGTCTCGGGCGCATCCCAGTGGGTTTCGCCGATCAGGCGGGCAACCTCCTGGCCTTCGGGGTTCAGGATCAGGGTCACCGGCAGGGCCATCACCCCGACCGATGCCGACAGCGCGCGCGAGGGGTCGCGCAGCGGCACCAGATGGGTGATCAGGGCCTCGTCCCAGAACCGGGTCAGGGCGGGCAGCGGGTTGGGGCCGGTGGCGACAGGGACCACGGCGATGTCAGGGCGCAGGGCCTGCAACCGGTCTAGGGCGGGCATTTCCTGACGGCAGGGCGCGCACCAGGTCGCCCAGAAGTTCAACACCACCCATTTGCCGCGCAGGTCCGACAGCGAGGCCGGAGCATCGGTCAGCGTCAGAAGTTCCGTCTCGGGAACCGGGGCGGGCGGGTCGGTCAGCACCAGCTTTTGCATGGAACCGGTCAGAAGGCCGGTCACATCGCCTGCGAGGGCGCTGTTTGCACAAAGCCCCAAGACCGCATAAACAGCGAACACCCGCGTTTTCGCCCAGATCTTCATCCCGAGGCCCCTCATGACCGACGTCGCCAAATCCAGCGCCAATGCCATGTGGGGCGGGCGTTTTGCCGAAGGTCCGGACGCGATCATGACGGCGATCAACGCCTCGATCTCGTTTGACCAACGGCTTTATGCCCAGGACATCGCCGGCAGCCGGGCCCATGCGGCCATGCTGGCGGCGACGGGCATCATCAGCAGTAGCGATGCCGCGGTGATCAGGGAAGGGCTTCTCACGGTCTTGTCAGAGATCGAGAGCGGCACCTTCGTCTTTTCGTCCGCCCTGGAAGACATTCACCTGAACGTCGAATCCCGTCTGACCGAGATCATCGGGGAACCGGGCAAGCGCCTGCACACCGGTCGGTCGCGCAATGATCAGGTGGCGGTCGATTTCCGCCTGTGGGTGCGCGATCAGTGTGATGGCGCGATTGCCAGCCTGACCGCGCTGATGCGGGCATTTGTCGCGCAGGCCGAGGCGGGAGCCGATTGGGTGATGCCGGGCTTTACCCATCTGCAGGTCGCCCAACCCGTGACCTGGGGGCATCACATGATGGCCTATGTCGAGATGTTCGCCCGCGACCGGGCGCGCTTTGCCGATGCAAGGGCGCGGATGAACGAATGCCCCCTTGGGGCGGCGGCGCTGGCGGGCACCTCGTTTCCTTTGGACCGGGCCATGACCGCGCAGGCCCTGGGGTTTGACCGGCCGACGGCGAATTCGCTGGATTCGGTGTCGGACCGCGACTTTGCCCTGGAGTTTCTGGGCGCGTCGTCGATCTGCGCCATGCACCTTTCGCGCTTTGCCGAAGAACTGGTGATCTGGTCCTCGGCGCAGTTCCGCTTTGTGCGCCTGTCGGACAGATGGACGACCGGCAGTTCGATCATGCCGCAAAAGAAGAACCCCGACGCGGCGGAATTGCTGCGTGCCAAGCTGGGGCGGATTCTGGGGGCGACGGTGGCGCTGTTTACCGTGATGAAAGGCCTGCCGCTGACCTATTCCAAGGATATGCAGGAAGACAAGGAACAGGTCTTTGACGCCGCCGACACGCTGATGCTGGGCTTGGCGGCGATGACGGGGATGGTGGGTGACATGACTGTCAACCGCGAAGTTCTGAAATCGGCGGCTGCCTCGGGGTTTTCGACCGCCACCGATCTGGCCGACTGGCTGGTGCAGCGTCTGGGACTGCCGTTTCGCGAGGCGCATCACGTGACGGGTGCGTTGGTGGCCATGGCCGAGGCGAAGGGCTGCGATCTGCCCGATCTGACGCTGGCCGAGATGACCACGGTGCATGGCGGCATCACGCAAGAGGTCTATACGGTGCTGGGGGTCGAAAACTCGGTCCGCTCGCGCATGAGCCATGGCGGCACCGCGCCCGATCAGGTGCGGGCGCAAATTTCGCGCTGGAAATCGGCCCTTGCCTAAGGCACATTCGGCCAAACACATGGAGTTGACGATGCGGATTGCCCTTGTTCTTGCCACCCTTCTGGTCGTCACTGCCTGCAGCCGCAAGCCGGATGTCTATATCGTGACCCCCGGTGCCGTGACCCCGGCTGCCGCGGCGGTCGACGCCTCGGGGTCGTAAGATGCGCCTGCTGGCCATCTGCGCCGTGCTTTCCTTGGCAGCTTGCGCGCAGAACCAGTTCGGGCTTGGGGTTGATCTGGGAACCGGGCAGGTGTCGCCCAGCTTTTCGGGCACCTCGGGCAACGCCTCGATCTCGATCGGGGGTTAGGGATGCGCCCCGTTCTGGTGCTGTGCCTTGCCCTTGCCGCTTGCGGCGCCGATGGCCCGCCGACGGCCCCTGCCGGGGCGGCGGCGACCCCGGGCATGACCGTCAGCGGAACAGTGCGAACCGGCATCGCCCGGGATGGCGGCTAAGTTGCGGATCGAACGCCCTTTGCCCGTCCGGTTCCTGCCTTAATCCCTCCACATTTGCCGGTCAGTTTCCAAAATCGAAACAAACCCCGCGCGGGTTCCGACGATGAGGACGAAGATGGCCGAGACAACCGCAGGCGACGCGCTGACGCATCAAAAGGCCTCGGGGGCCAGCGGGCAGACGCATATGGTGACGGTCGCCAAGACGGCGGGCGTCAGTCCCTTTACCCAGATGATGCAGATGTTGGCGTTGAAACGGGCGCCAAACCTTATCGTGGCCAACGAATACTATGATTTCCAACTGTACCGCCCCGGCCTGACCAAGGCCGCCAGGCGCGAATTCATCGGCGAGCGTGGCAGTTTTGCGCTGAACCTGAAACTCTCGCCCCCGGGGATGACGCATCTGCGTGGATTTCTGTCGGACAAGGCGGCGCTGACCACTCTGTTCGGGGCCTGGGGCTTGCCCACCACGGCGCTGCGGGCGGTCTTTTCGCCGCATCGCCGTTTTGGCACCCTGACCACGCTGCGCAGTGCCGCCGAGGTCTTTGCCTGGCTTTTGAGCCAGACGAAGTTCCCGATCTTTGGCAAGCCCGGCCGGGGATGTCAGGCCCTGGGATCGGTTCGGATCGAGGCGATTGACGCGCAGATCCCGTCCGAGCCCTTGGTCCGGCTGTCCACCGGGCGCACCGTGCTCCTGGCAAAGCTGGCGGCAGAGGTCGCGGCCAATGGAGAAAGCGGGTATGTCTTTCAGGATGTTGTCGCTCAGCATTCGTCCATCAATGCCCTGATCGGCAGCCAGAATGTGTCAACCCTGCGTGTCGTCTCGGTGGTCCAGGACAACCAGCCACAGGTTTTGTACACGGTGTGGAAACTGGGATCGGCCAAGGCGATGTCGGATAACTTCTGGCAGGCGGGCAGTCTGATCGCGCATGTCGATGCGGCCAGCGGCAGGGTGTTGAAATGCCGCCACGGCTCGGGGACGGCGACCCAATGGGTGCAGGATCATCCGGTCACCGGGGAGCCGATCCTGGGAGTTGAGGTGCCCAATTTCGCGGTGGCGGTGGATCTGGCCCTGCAGGCGCACGGCGCCTTTCCGATAAACGGCATTCTGGGCTGGGACATCGCGCTGACCCCGCAGGGCGCCTGTCTGATCGAATGCAATGAAAACACCGGCCACGCCCTGTACCAGTACGCGGCGGACCGGGGCATTCGCAACGCCGAGTTCACGCCGATCTTTGACCGGATCATCGCGCAGAACGAACGGCGCGGGCAGGCCTTTGACGAAAAGCGCAAGGCGCATCTGGCGCAGAAAGCCCGGTTCTGAGGCGTCGCGCGTGCCCTGAAAGCGCGATGAGCCTTCATGGATCGGGCCTTCACCTTGTGTCTGATCAACACGCACGACGACAGGACTATGCCCGACCGTCAGGGGCGGTCCCTTTTCGGCGATTGCAGGGGCAATGGCCTGCCCGGGCGCGTTTCGCGCCAGCTCTCGGGCGAAAGGAACAGCGATGGTTGCGTCAGCGGCCCGCCCCTAAACGGCCAGGCCCGCCAGCCTTGCGCCTGACAGAAGATCGGCCGCGATGTGGTGGGCCCAAAGTCCCGAGGCTGGCAGGATGTCAGGCACCTGAACCACGATGCAACCGGCGCGATGGGCGGCTTCGGCCCCCACCTCGCTGTCTTCGAACACCAGGCACCGGCCGGGAGAAAGGCCCAGCCTGCGCGCCGCCAGCAGGTAGGGGTCCGGCGCCGGTTTGGCGCGGGCCACGTCATCGACCGTCACTACCTCGCGGAAATGGCGTGCAAGGCCGGCCACATCCAGTTTGCGCAGCGCCTCGGCGCGCCCGGACGAGGTGACAAGCGCCATCGGCAGATGCGCCAGCGCCAGCAGTACCGCCTCGGCCCCCGGTTTCAGCGGCAGGTCGGTGGCGGTGCCTTCAACGAACAGACCCTGCCAGCGCCGGTTCAGCGCGATCAGATCAAGACCGGGGTGGCCCGCCGCGATGATCTGCCGCGCCGTCCCCTGATCCTTGCCGATCAGCCCATGCAGGAAATCGGCGCTGACCGGTCGGCCAAGTTCGGCAAAGGCCCTGTGCCCAGAGGCGAGCGCAACCGCTTCGGTGTCAATCAGGGTGCCATCAAGGTCAAACAGCAGGGCGTCATACATCGGAGGGTCCAGGACAGGGGCGGCCATCCTGCCCTATCGCCTGACCGACGCCAAGGGAAGCACCGGACCGGCGAGGTTTTTCGGAATTTCGACGATTTTCGAAAAATCCGGGTGCCGTGGTTGGCGAACCAACCCTAACCGGTCAAAGCGTCAGGCGAAAGCGCCGGAAACCGTCCTCGGTGATGTCCAGCGGCGTCAGGGCTCACGCCTTGCAATTCGCTCTGGTTGCCTTGGCAATCGGCTACATCGGGCTGGCAGGCCTTCCGAGCCCGGCAAACGCCGCTTCG
>JANMJC010000008.1:0-7239 GCA_031371185.1 Paracoccaceae bacterium
ACGGCCAGCAGCGCCAGCGCAATCGCCCACCACAGGGGGCGCTTGTCGGCCAGCAGGCGTTCCTGAGCCAGGGTCTTGGGGTTCAGCCGGCTGCGCCATTTGAACAGGTGGCGACGGGTAAAGGGCAGACGGGTGCGCGGCAGCGGTTGATCACCCGAGGGGTGAAACACCACTTCCTGCGGGCGTTGCCCGATCTGATAAAGGCGCTTTTCGGTCATTTCCGCGCCTCGTCCAGCAATCCGCCGATACCGCGCGGGCGGATGATCAGCACGACGATGATGAAAACGAAGGTCGCGAACAGAACGTATCGTTGGCCAAGGAAGGGGATCGCACCCACCGTCGCCTCGAGAAAGCCGATGAGGATGGCCCCGGCAACTGCCCCAGGAACAGAGCCAAGGCCGCCCAGAAGAGCAATCGTCAGGCCCTTGATCAGCGGCATCGCCCCCGAGGTCGGCGAGACGAAGATGGTCTGCGACAGCAGGATTGCGGCAAGTCCCGCCAGCGCTCCGGTCAACATGGTGACGGGCAGGGCCGTCCAGCGCACCGAAATGCCCGACAGGACCGCGCCTTCGGGGTTCTGCATCATGGCGCGAATTTCCAACCCCTTGCGCGACACCCGCAGCCACACCAGCACAAGCCCAAGGATGACGGCGGTCGACAGGATCGCGCCGATCTGGTCATAGCGCGCCGAGATCGGGCCGAAATCCAGCTTTCCGGTGCCAAAGATCTTGGGCAGGTTTTTCTGCTTGGGGCCGAAATACCATAGCAGCGCCTGAACCGTGGCAAGGTTGATCGCAAGCGTCACGATCAGGCTGCGGACCGGAAAGTTGGGCTTGTCGTGGATCGGCAGGAAGGCAAGCGCATAGATCAGCGCCCCCATGGCCGCCCCGGCCAGCGTGCCGGTGGCAAGGGTGGTGCCCGCCATGGCCGCCGTGCCCAGAACCGATTTGCCAAAGGCGGCAAGGATGACCGGCTTCATCACCTCGGCCACGATCCAGGCGGCATAGCCCGCGACGGCAAAGGTGGCGCCGTGGGCCATGTTGATCATGCCGATCGACGACCACAGCAGGCTGATGCCGATGGCCATCAGCCCATAGATTGCGGCAAGGTTCAGACCGTGGATCAGGGTGACGGAAATATCCATGTCAGTGCAGCCCGAAATGGCCGGCATCGCCCCGGATGCGGCCGGCGTGCATGCCGACCATCCGGTCAACCCGGCCCGACAGCAGCGCGACATTCTGTTCGGCGATGACAATGGCGCGGCCGTCCTGCGGCAGGGAAAACAGCGCCTCGATCACCGAAGCGCTGATCTTCGGGGCCAGACCCAGGGATGGCTCGTCGATCAGGTACAGCTTTGCATCGACCATCAGCGCGCGACCGACCGACACCATGCGCCGCTCGCCCCCCGACAGGCGACCGACCAGCGCATGTTCCAGCTTGCGCAGCGGCGGGAAGATGTCGAACACCATGTCGCGGCGGGCCATGCGGGTTTTCCATGCCTGGGGCGTGTAAGCGCCGCAATCCAGATGCTGGGCCACCGACAGGCCGGGAAAGATCGCGTCGCCCTGCGGGGCCATGGCCAGACCGGCGCGCACGATGCCCGGCGTCTTGCGGCCGGGCCCGGTGGACCGGCTGCCGCCAATCTCGGCGCCCAGCAATCTGATCGAGCCCGACTGCCAGCCGACCAGCGATGAGATGGCCCGGAACAGCGTCGTCTTGCCGTGACCGTTCAGCCCGACAAGGCCAACCCTTTCCCCCATGGCCACACGAAAATCGATGTCGTGCAACACGCGCAGGGGGCCATAGCCCGCCGTCAGATTGGTGATCTGCAACAGATCAGCCATTGGCGGGCGCTTCGAAGTAGGCGGCCAGAACGCGGGGGTTGCGGAACACCTCTTGCGGGGTGCCGGTGGCGATCACCTTTCCCATGTCCAGAACCACGGCGCGATCGGCGATGGCCGACAACAGTTCCAGCCTGTGTTCGATCAGAATGACGGCGATGTGGTATTCATCGACAAGGCGGCGGATGATCAGGTCCAGTTCGTCAATTTCCGAATTGATCAGCCCCGAAGCGGGTTCGTCCAGCAACAGTACCTTCGGCTTGCGCATCAACAGGCAGGCCAGCAGCAGCTTGCGCCGGTCAAAGGTGTCAAGGCTGCCGGCGATCCTGTCCCAGGGTTTGCGGAAATTGGCCAGATGACAGGCCCATTCGGCCTGCATCCGGGTCTTGTAGGGTTTATAGGCAAAGCGCGCGGCGCGCAGGGTTTCGGCTATGGTCAGCGCGCCGGGCACCACCGGGCTCTGATAAGTACGCGCAAGCCCGGCGCGGGCGCGGTCATGCACCGCGTCGCGGGTGATCTCGCGACCGTCCAGAAATACCTGACCGGCGCTGGCGGTATAGCGGCCACAAAGAATTTCGAACAAAGAAGTCTTGCCGGCCCCATTGGGACCGACAAGACCAAGAACCTCGCCGGGGAAAACAGTCAGCGAGACGTCTGACAGGATAGTCCGGTTGCCGAAGGAAATTCCTAACCCACGGCAATTGAAAACGGGATCTTTGCCCATCGGACCGCTTACATCCAGGGCGCAGGCCGCAGATCGGCCTGTTTGTGGGTGGCAGGCGAGATGATGGTATGGGCGCCGTCCTGCACCTGAAAGATCAGATGCGCCTGACCGGCCTCGGGATCGTCGGTCATGTTGGGATGGCTGAGCGGCGTCTGTTCGGCGTTGGCGAAGGTATAGGTGCCGCAAACCCCGCGATAGGACATCGCCTTGATCGCCGCCCCGACCGCATCATAGTCGGCCGCATCGGCCGTGGCCCAGGCCTGCGCCAGAATGTGCACGGTATCATAGCCCGACCCGGTATAGACCATGCCCATGGTGCCGGGAAACTTCGCCATGTAGGCCTCGCGGAAAGCCATGCCCGGCTCGTCGGCATAAACCCCGATCACCGAGCCCCAGATGAACCCCTCGGCGGCCTCGGCGGCAAGATCCAGGAATTCGGGCTGCGAGGGGCCATATTGCAGATAGACCAGCGCGCCGGGGGTGGGGTCCAGCACATAGGTCTGGGCAAAGCTGGCCAGCTCGGCCGCAACCCAGTGGTCGATCATGATAACGCCGCAATCCGCCGCCTTCAGTTCCTGCACGACCGGGGCCCAATCCTGCACCGGAAACTGGATGTCGGTGATCGGCCCCTGCTCCCACTCTCCGCCAGAGGCGGCGATGGCGGCCTGCGTGGCCTTCGAGATGGCCTGCGTATAGCCGATCTGTTCCTGCACGATGTGAACCCGGTTGTTCTTGGGCGCCCAGCCGGCGGCCTTCTGGTTCGACAGGAACTTGATGAACCCCGCGCCGTACCAGACCTCGGCCACGTCGATCTGAAAGATGTTGCGGTATTTTTGCGGGTTGGCAACGACAAGGTCCAGCGAGGCCTGCGAGGTGTTGCCGTGCAGATAGGGCACGCCGGTGGACGCGGCCACGTCCATCGCGGGCTGCGGGATGATGGCAAAGGAATGGGCAAGGGCGTGGACGCCTTGTTCGACCAGGTTCTGGAAGGCGCCAACCGTGCCTTCGGGCGTCAAGAGGTCGATGTCCACGACCCGGGTTTCCAGCATGCGGCCATTCACGCCCCCGGCCGCGTTGATTTCCTCGACCGCCATGGTCACGCCGTTCAGCCAATCCGCCTGATCGGCCACGCCAACCGGCCCCGACTGCGCTGTGGGAACGCCGATGATCAGGGGATCGGCGGCGAAGGCAGGGGCAGAGATCGATGCGGCGGCAACGCTCGCGACCGAGGTCAGCAGAAAGTGACGGCGGTTGAGTTTGATCATGGAGTCCTCCCAGGGGTTTTCCAAAGGAGGCGTCAAAGCCCGCGCCCTGTCTATGGTGCAAATGCACTAGCGGAAGGGGCCCTGACCGAACCAAGACAGGTTCTTCTGCCGGGAATCCGGTGCCGCGCGCACCGGGCGATGCCCATTCGGCGCGCGGGTCGAATGGGCGAAAAATGACGACAGGTGCATCCCGGGTCCAATCCCGCATCCCGGGTCAGGCGACAAGGCCCGCAATCATCGCGGCTCCGATGGCGCTGACCTGCCATTGGTCGTTCAGCAGCACCAGATCGGCCAGATCGCGGGTGTCCGGGCGCGCCAGATCCGCGCGCCCCAGCACGGCCGCCGGCGTGGTGATCGCCATGCCCAGGGCCACCAGGGGTGGCACGCCGACCCTGGTGATCAGCCGCGCCAGGCCCTCGGCCATCGTCACATGCGCCCCGGCAAGCGACCCTTCGGCATTGACCAGACGCCCCGAAATCAGCCGCACTTCCTGGCCATACAGGGTAAAGCGGTCGGACCCGCCGACGGTGGACATCGCATCCGATACCAGAAACATCCGCCCCGGCAGCGGGCGCGCGCGAATGGCCAAACCCACCATCTCGTCGGCCACATGGTGCCCGTCACAGATGATCCCGGCAAAGGCCGTTGAGTTGATGCAGGCCCCCGTGACGCCCGCTGCCCGGTTCAGCATCGGGGACATCGCATTGTAAAGATGAGTAAAACAATTGGCGCCCTCGGCCAAAGCGGCGCGCACCGCCTCGGCCGTGGTGTCGGTATGACCCAGCGACACGACCGCCCCGGTTGCCACCAGAGCCGCAATCTGCCCCCTGGCCATGGCTTCGGGCGCGACCGTGATCTTCACAAAGATTCCGGCCTCGCGCAGACGGCGGACGTGATCCAGCGTTGCGGCCTCGAAGGGGCGTACCCATTGCGGCGAATGGGTGCCCCGGCGCGGAATCGACAGATGCGGCCCTTCGATGTGCAGGCCCAGAATGCCGGGCTGACCCTGGGCGGCAAGCGCGGCCTCAACCACGGCGGCCAGAACCTCGGGCGCGTCGGTGATCACGGTGGGCAGGATCGCAACGGTGCCATAGCGGCGATGCGCGGCGGCCATGGTCGCCATGGCCTGAGGTGTGGGCATGTTGTTCAGCAGGGCATCCCCCCCGCCGTTGACCTGCAAATCCAGAAACCCGGCGGTCAAGGTGCCCGCCAAATCCAGACGCGCGGCGTCGGGATCAAGCTGCGCTACAGGTCGCAGTTGCAGGCTGCGGCCCCTGGACAGACCCAAGGCCATGCCGGTCAGCAGCGTTTCGCCATCAAAAATCCGGTCCGGGCACAGCCAGATCTGCGGGCGGTCATGTGGCATCGGGAACCTCCGACTGCGGATGGGATGGCGCGTTTTCGCTCTGCCAGGCGGCAAGGGCCGCCCCCCGCGCGCCGCTGGCATCTCCGCCTTGGGCCAACCGGATGTCAGGAATTCGAAAGCCCGGCAGCATGGCGCGGCGCAGGGCGGCGGTCAGATCATCGGCCAGCCCTGGAACCTTGGACAGGCCGCCGCCCAGAACCACGACCTGCGGGTCGATGGTGAAACACAAGGTGACCAGCAGTTCAGCCGCCAGTTCCAACCAGATCGCCCAGACCCGGGCGGCCCCCGCGTCGGTGGACCGGGCAGCGACGATCTGCTCCGGCGTCAGGCTGCGCCCGGTGACATGGGCCGCGATGCGCGACAGGCCGGGGCCGGACAGCAGGGTTTCGGTACATCCCCGCCGGCCGCAACCACAGGTCAGGATCGGCAGGCGATGCGCCATCACCGGGGCGGCGGCCAGCGGGAAATGGCCAAACTCGCCCCCGACAAAGGCATGCGCGGGCATCAGATGGCCATCCAGAACCACGCCACCCGCCAACCCGGTGCCAAGGATCAGGCCAAGAGCGGGGCTGAACCCTTTCGCCGCGCCAAAGGTGGCTTCCGACAGGGCGAGGGCGCGGCAATCGTTCAGATACGTCACTGTACGGCCGGAACGGGCGTTGATGTCGGCCGGAAACGGATGGCCGGAGGCACAGAGGTTCGCCGTCAGGGCAAGACCGGTGTCCGGGTTGATCAGCCCGGCGGCGGCAATGCCGACGGGAACGGGCGCCCCCGCCTGTTCCTCGGTCCACCGGATCTGATCCGCCAGTGCCGCGACCAACGCGGAATACTCCTGCGGCGTTTCGATGCGCCGCCGCCCCACCTGGTTCCACTGCGCATCGAACATCTGCGCCTCGATCTTGGTTCCGCCCAGATCAATCCCCGCCGCGATCATTTCGGCCCCACCGGGTGCAGTTTCACCCCCGAAACCACGCGCGACAAGGTGCCCTGACCCGCAAAGGGATCGTCCACCGGCAGCCCGAGCGCATCGGACCACACGACAGCCAGAACCTGGGCAAGCGCCACATACAGCGGGGCCGACCACAGATCGCCAAAGGGCTGCGGGATCTCGGGGGCGCTGATGACCGAGCCGGGAAACTGTGCCCGAAGTTCGCCGATCAGATCATCGTCATAGGCGCGGGTCTGAAGGTTGGACGCGCGGAACACCCAGATGTCGGTGTCCGCGCGGACAAAACTTTTGGGCCCGTGACGAAACCCAAGGCTGCTGTCCCACAGCGCCGCGATCTTGCCGGCGGATAGCTCCATGACCTTCAGCGCGGCTTCGCGGGCGGCATAGGTCAGCGGGCCCGAACCGACGAAAACCACCCGCCCCGGATCACGGGCCGCTTCGGCGGTGCTGCGAAAGCCGGGCAAAAGGGCGTCAAGTTGCGCGGAAAGTGTCTCTAGACGGCCCGAAATGGCCTTTGTGGGGGTTTCGATGTCGAAAATGCCAAGGGCGGTCAGAAGCATCGTGGAAAAGCTGGAGGTCATGGCGAAACCGGCGTCATGGGTGGCGTCGGGCAGAACGATCACGCGGGCGCCCGCGCAGGTGGCAAGCGCCGAGGTGGCGTTGCAGGTGATGTTCAGGCGCGGCCAGTCGGGCGCAAGGGCGTCCAGAGCGTCGAGGGTGCCGATGGATTCCGTCGAATTGCCCGACCGGCCAAAACTGACGATCAGCTTTGGCGCGCCGGTCAGATAGGCGCGCGGACGGGCCACCAGATCGGTGGTGGCGACGGCGCGCAGACGCGGGCCCGCATGTCCTTCCAGCCCCGAAACCACAATCTCTCCGATATAGGCCGAGGTGCCCGCCCCGCAGAACCAGACTTCGCAAACGCCAAGCCCTGCAACCCAGGCGCGCAGCTCCGCGACCGGCAAGACCTGCCCCCAGGCCCGCCAGATGGCGGGTTGCGCGTGAATTTCGCGCCAGGTGGCAAATCGGGTCAGGTCGGTCATCTGGTTTGGGTCACTTTGGACAGGGTGGCTGGGCGGTCGGGGTCGTGGCCC
>JANMJC010000010.1:0-4586 GCA_031371185.1 Paracoccaceae bacterium
CCAGCCCGGTCCCCTGGGGTGAAACCCCATGCACCAGCATCCGCCCCAGACGCCCCTGTTCCGTTGGATCAGATCGGCATAGGGACCCCAGGTTTCCGGCGTCAGGGCGCAGGTGGTGAACATCGCCGCAGTTTGCCACAGTAGGGTTTGCCGTCAATGGCTTCAGACCATCCTCCGGATCGTTGCGGCGTCCTTGAACGCCCCGGCAATGTGCAGCGCGATCAGGGCCAAGAGACCCAACGCGAACAGGCCATGAAACCAGTGCCCGGGAATCGTGGACAGGTCCGCCGGCAGAGGAGCACCGTTGCGGGCAAAAACGATGTCGTTCAGCCGGGCGCTGAACACCATGGTGAACCCCGAAACCGGCATCAGAAAGATCAGCCCATACATCGCGCGATGTACCCACAGGGCAGGGCCCGTCACCTCGGGATGCGCCATCTTCCAGCGCAGGATCAGCCGCACCAGGGTCAGCGCAACGATGAACACGCCGAAGGCCATGTGATACATCAGTGCGTCCAGTTTCAGCGGATCGTCGCTGGCCATCGGGCGCAGCCAGAAATAGCCGCCCGCAAGCATGGGAATGAACAAGAGCGCGGTCAGCCAATGGATGATGCGGTGGATCAGGGGATATTTCATGGCAGGTCTCCTTTCGACAAAAGGCCGTCTAGCCGGTCAAGGTTGCGCCGCCAGCCATAGGCGGCCCCGGCACGGTTGCGGGTCTGGTCGGGGCCAAAGCCCGACTGTTCAAGGTGCAGCGCAACGCCTCCGTCGCGGGGCGTCAGGGTAAAGCGCAGGGTGGTGCGCAGATCGCCGGTGGTCAAGCCGATGACCAGCCGGGACTCAGGCGTGATTTCCACCACTTCGGCCTGAACGACGCCGTCCCAATGCGGCATCGGTTCGGCGCGAAACTGAAAGCGATGGCCTTCTACGGGCTGAAAATCGTTCGGCATCAGCCATTCGGCCAACAAGGCGCCGGTGGTCAGCGCACGCCACAGCCGAGACACGGGCACGGCAAAGGTCCGTTGAAGAACAACGCGGTCGGTCATTGGTCCATCCGTTTCAAAAGATCACCGAGGCCGTCCAGTTTGTGATCCCAAAAGCTGGAGTAATGCGCCAGCCAGTCGGTCAACGGGGCCAGCGCCATTGGCTCGGCGTGATAGCGCGTCTCGCGGCCCTGCACCCTGCCATGGACCAGTCCGGCGGATTTCAGCACCGCCAGATGTTTGGACACCGCCGGCTGCGAGATCGCGGCGCCCTCGGTCAGGGCATGTACCGTCAGCGCACCGTCGCGGCACAAACGCTCGAACAGCGCGCGCCGGGTCGGGTCGGCAAAGGCGCGAAAGATCAGGTCGCGGTTGGGAGGAGAGATTGTCATGGCTATCATAACTGAGTGGCTATGATTAACCCATAACCCGTGGGTTATATGATCGTCAAGACCTGAAAAGGCCCCGCCATGTAAACATGGCGGGGCAGGGGTGCCGCAGGCGGACCACGGCACGGCGTAACCTTTGAAATTCCTGAAAACGGCAGGACGCCCTGCCGGAACATCAATGGGGTTTGGCCCCATCAGCCTCCATCTCGGCGCGGATCTGCTGGCGCAGGATGTCGATCGGAACCAGTTTTCCATCGCGCTTGAAGTGCCAGTAGGTCCAGCCATTGCACGATGGCGCGCCTTCCAGCGCGGCACCCACCTGATGGATCGACCCCTTCACATCGTTGCCGATCAGGGTGCCGTCGGCGCGCACCTTGACCTTGAACCGGTTGCCGATCGAAAACAGCTCTTCCCCCGGGCGCAGCATGCCGCGTTCCACCACCTGCCCGAAAGGCACGCGCGGTTCCGAGCGCTTCGATCCCGTCACCTCCAGCGCGCTGGCATCGAACCGCCGCACCCGGTCGATCCGTTGCGCGGCGGCGTGGCGATAGGCCTCTTCGCGCTCGATCCCGATGAAATCGCGGCCCAGCATCTTGGCCACCGCCCCGGTGGTGCCGGTGCCAAAGAACGGGTCCAGGATCACGTCGCCGACATTCGTCGTCGCCATGATGATCCGGTGCAGCAGGCTTTCCGGCTTTTGCGTCGGATGGGCCTTGTCGCCGTTTTCATCCTTCAACCGCTCGTGCCCGGTGCACAGGGGCAGCACCCAGTCCGACCGCATCTGCACGCCGTCGTTCAACTCTTTCAAGGCTTCATAGTTGAAGGTGTATTTCGCGTTCTCGTCCCGGCTGGCCCAGATCAGGGTTTCATGGGCGTTGGTCAGACGTTTGCCGCGAAAGTTCGGCATCGGGTTCGACTTGCGCCAGACCACATCGTTCAGCACCCAGAACCCGTGGTCCTGCAAGGCCGCCCCAACCCGAAAGATGTTGTGATACGACCCGATCACCCAGATCGCGCCGTTGGGTTTCAGCAGGCGCTTGGCCGCCGCCAACCAGTCTGTGGTGAACTTGTCATAGGCGGCAAAGCTGGAAAACTGGTCCCAATGGTCATCGACCGCATCAACCTTGGAATTGTCGGGACGGTGAAGATCGCCCTTCAATTGAAGATTATAGGGCGGGTCGGCAAAGATCAGGTCGATCGACCCCGCAGGAAGTGCGTTCATCTGATCCATGCAATCACCCGCAAGGATCTGGTTCAGCGGAAGCTGCATCGCCTCTGCCGTCTTCATCTTGGTCACCATCTTCTGCCTCGTCCTGCGGCATCTTGGTGTGCCGTCCATGAACCACAGGATGAGTCATTGGCGAATTGACGTCAAATTCTTTATTGAATCAACCACTTACAGATTTGTCTTGATACAAGATGTTGTGGACGGGCCGAAACGAACGCCTATGAACAGCGGTGACGCCCAAATCTAGCAACGCCTGCCGATGGGCCCTTGTCGGATAACCTGCGTTCACCTCCCAGCCGTAGCCGGGATATTGTTGCGCCAAATCCACCATGATCCGGTCGCGCGTCACCTTGGCGATGATCGACGCGGCGGCGATCGACAAGGATTTCGCATCGCCCTTCACGATCCCTTCGGCGCGGGCGCGCAAGGCGGGCGGGATCAGACGGCCATCGACCAGCACATGATCGGGCCTTCGTGCCAGACCCGCCACCGCGCGTTCCATCGCCAGATGACTGGCTTGCAGGATGTTCAGCGTCTCGATCTCCTCGACCGAGGCGGACCCGACCGAAACCTGCGCCACGGCAGAGATTTCGCGGAACAGCCTTTCGCGCCGGGCGGCCGACAAGACCTTTGAATCGGCCAGTCCCTTTGGAATCTGCGCCGGGTCAAGAATGACCGCGGCGGCAACCACCGGCCCGGCAAGGGGGCCACGCCCGACTTCGTCCACGCCGGCCACAACAGGGCAGCCCCGTTCGAAGGCGGCGGTTTCAAAGTGGAAACTGGCGGTAAAACGTTCAAGGACCATGGGGGCATCTAGCCCAGGCAGGGCGCGTCTGGCAACGGCGCGAACCGCCCTAGTCCAACCGCATCGCGCAAACGGGCAACAGCCCCTGTCCCATGGCCGAGCCAAGGTTGCAGGTGTCGCGGCGCAGATTGTCGGCGCGCGCACCGACCGTTCCCGTCGCCTCGACCCAGCCAAAGCCCGGATAAACCGCAGCAATGGCGGGAAGTACCGAAAGCAGGCCCACCGCACCGATGATCGTGAGGGCGGTCAATCCGGGCAGCAGGCCCGCTTTCGGTCGTCCATCCGCTGGGGAAAACGGATGGATGTGCTCGTGATAGCTGTGGTCCAGTTTCATGCCTGCCTCCGATTCTTATGTCGTCACCGGGATGACGCTGATCTTGAGGTCAGCTTGGCGGCAGGGGGGCGGGACAGGCAATAACAGCGCCATGATAGGCGATAGCAATTTGCGGTTTATGCGGCGGTTATTGTATATCCGGCGACAGATGCCCATTGATGAGGCAACGAAAGGAGGCCCCGTCATGGTGCGCCTGTTCACATCTTTGCTGGTCCTCATCGCTCTGGCCTTGCCAGCGCGTGCCGACTGCTATCTTGATTACAAGGCCAAACAGGATGATCCGCTGCGGCTGCACTACGGTGTGGCGCAGGTCCCGGACCAGCTTTGTGGCGAGAAGAAAGCCGCGCGGACCGAAATGGATCAGCGTCTGGCCGCCGATGGTTGGCAATTGATCAAGATCCTGGGCTTTTTTGGCCCCGAGGGTCTGGCAGAAAGGAAAGCGAGTGCCGGAGACTACTTCCTCCGTTACTGAAAGTCTGAAGGCGGGCAACCGCGTGGTCAACTATGGCATCGCCGCAATCGTCCTGATCCTTCTGGCGGCGGCGGTGTTTCTGTTTCTGAACCTGCCCGACGCCAATGCCTTCAACGCAAGGGTCGAACAGATCTTCGTTGAAAACGACGATCTGACCACGGCGGCCGAGATCAAGTTGCTTGAAATTCTCGCGCAGTCCGGCACCTCGTTTTCCGAAGTGCTGCAAAGTTACCGCGTGGTGATCTTCGTGCTTTTGGTGTTTTCGACCGCCCTGTTGCTGGCAGCGCTGGTGTTTCTGGTCACCATCGTTGCGCTGAACCGCCGCATCTCGGCCATTCAGCGGTCGGGCATCCAGGTCGCCTCGATGCTGATCAG
>JANMJC010000039.1:0-6832 GCA_031371185.1 Paracoccaceae bacterium
CCCATATAGGCGTCGGCCATGATATCGACGTTGTCACCCACCGCCTCGCGCGTGGTGCGGACCAGATCGACGTTGTGGCGCAGGCCCTCCAGCCCGTCCTTGGGGCCCCAGCCAAAGCGGATCTTGACCGACTTGAAGCCCTGTTCGGCATAGGAGTTCGCCTCGGCATACAGGGTGTCCAGCGGCTGCGAGTACAGGCGGCTGGCATAGACCTGCAACTTTGGCTTGGTGCGCCCCCCCAGAAGTTTGAACACCGGCTGGTTCAGGATCTTGCCCTTGGCGTCCCAGACCGCAAGGTCGACCGCCGAAATCGCCACCATGCCGATGCCCTTGCGGCCAAAGGGCAGTGTGCGGCGGTACATGGATTGCCAGATGTATTCGCTGTCCATCGGATCGGTGCCGATCAGCAGCGGTTTCAGATAGGTGTCGATCGTGGTCTTGGTGGCATGGGGGGCAAGGGCGGCGTTGCCGATGCCGATGGTGCCGTCGTCGCATTCGATTTCAACCACCAGCCAGCCCAGAAACCGGAAGCCCGAAATCGACCCGGTCACATCGGACACCAGATCGCTCGCGGTTGTGCAGAAATGCGGCGGCATCGGCGCAACCGGGCCAATCCATTCATAAATCGTCGTGCGAACGTCGGTGATGCGGGCCAAGATATGTCTCCGGTCAGGTTGGCAGCGGGCCAAGGTCGTCGGCCAGTCGCCGCGCCCAGGCCAGCCCTTGAGGGGTTGGAACGTCGGTCGGATTGCGCAAATGGCTGGGGGCCAGGCCCAGTCGATGCGCGGCGATGATCTTGCCGTAAAGGACCAGGTGCGGCAGGCCCTGCATGGCAAAGACGACCGATGGCAGCAGCTGGCGGTACAGCGCCTCGGCGCGGGTGTCGTCGCCCGCGCGCATCGCCCGTTCGACGGCGACCTGCAGGTCAACCGAGTCGATGCCGGGGATCATGCCCGCCACGCCCGCGCGGTAGTTGTCGGTCAGTTCCAGCCCGGCGCGGCCATTGAACACCGCCATCCCCGGCCCCAGCTTTTCAATCAGCGCGCCCACCGCGACCGCGCTGCTTTCGCCCTTGACCACGCAGACATTGGGATGGGCGGCGTTCAGCGCGACCAGTTCGGCCGCCGTCAGGCCGACCCCCAGGAACTCCGGCGCGTTCTGAATGGCGATCGGACAGGGCACGGCATCGGCAACCGCGCCGAAGATGTCGACCAGTTGAGCCCCGCTGACCGGCGGGCGCGGCGGCTGAAGGATCAGCCAACCGGCCCCCGCATCGACCGCAAAGCGCGCCGATGCGATCATGTCGGGCACATTGCCGTCGGCGACCGTGACCGCCAGCGGCAAGCGCCCCGCCAGATCCTGCGCCACCCAGGTGACGATCTGGCGCTGTTCGTCGCGGCCCAGCTTGCCGACCTCGGTCGCCAGACCCAGAACCGCCACGCCCGAAGCCCCGGCGGCAATTGCGGCGTCGATCTGGGTGCGAAAGGGGGCCCGCAACACCGACCCGTCCGCCCCGAAAAAGGCGTAGAGCATGGGATAGATTCCACGGATCCGAAGTGTCACAGACTTTCATCCCTGTCGAAAAACCTGGGCGCCCAAGGCAGGGCTGCCCCCCCTCTGCGCCTTCAAACTCTTAGGTACAGGAAAATTTGTCAAACAAATATTTCCCTCTTGTCAGACTAATTTTTGTCTGACAGCTTACAGAAGGGCCGTCAAAGGTCCGCCGCGCCTTGAGGGGGAGAGCTGCCAAGTGTCGACGTTGCAATCGTCTCGCCGGCGCGTCGGCCAGACCGATCTTGAATTGCGGGTTTTCGGATTTGGCTCGGCCCATCTGGGCGAGCTTTATGGCCCCGTGCCGGAAAGCCGGTCGCAGGAAACCCTGACCGCCGCCTGGGATGCGGGGATCCGGTTCTATGACACCGCGCCGTGGTATGGGCGCGGCCTGGCCGAGCATCGGCTGGGGGCCTTCCTGCGCACCAAGACCCGGGCCGAGTTTCAGGTCTGCACAAAGGTCGGCCGCACCCTGCACCGACCAAAGGACCCAAAAAGCTTTGACCGCGCGCCTTGGGTGGGCGGGCTGAATTTCGAGGTGACGTTCGACTATTCCCGTGACGGGATCCTGCGATCCTACGAACAGGCGTTGCAGCGGCTGGCACTGGATACCATCGACCTGCTGGTGATCCACGATCTTGACCCCGGCCTGCATGGCGACAATCAGATCACTTATGAACGGCAGTTGTACGATTCCGGGATCAAGGCCCTGGTCGAGCTGAAGGCCTCGGGCGACATCAAGGCCTTTGGCATGGGGGTCAACAGCAATGACGTGCTGGAACAGATCGCGCCCCGCGTCGATCTGGATTTCTGTCTTGTGGCGATGCCCTACACGCTTCTGGATCAGACCAGCCTGCACCGGGGCATGGCTGATCTGACGCGGCGCAAGCGGTCGGCGATCATCGGCGCACCCTTTGCCTCGGGGATTCTGGTGACCGGGTCGTCGGGCCCGGCGCATTATGCCTATGGCAAGGCCGCGCCCGAGATTCAGGACAAGGTCCGCCGCATCGAGGCGGTCTGCGCCTCGCATCAGGTGCCCCTGCCGGCGGCCGCGCTGCAATTCGTTCTGGCCCATCCCGCCGTCTGCTCGATCATCCCCGGAGCCGCCGGTCCGCAAGAGGTTGTGCAAAACCTCGCCTCGGCCCATGCGCCGATCCCGGCGGCTTTCTGGAGCGATCTGAAGGCGCAAGGCCTGATCCTGGCCGACGCCCCGGTGCCGACGGATCCTTTGCCATGACGATCCCCGCCGTGCAGCCGGTGATTTCGGCACAGGGCATCGCCAAGTCCTTCGCGGCCGTCGAGGTGCTGCGCGATGTCGATCTTGATCTGATGCCGGGCGAGATCCATGCGCTTCTGGGCGAGAACGGGGCCGGGAAGTCGACCTTTGCCAAGATCCTTGCCGGGGTTCACCGACCGACGCGCGGCAGCCTGAGCCTGAATGGCGTCCCGGTCGAGGTCAGCAACCCGATCGTGGCGCAGAAGCTGGGCATTACGCTGATCCATCAGGAACCGATCTCGTTTCCCGATCTGTCGGTGGCCGAAAACCTTGTGATGGGCCGGCACGAGGGCGGCTGGTTGTCGCGGGTGCCCTGGGCGCGGATGACGGCGGATGCCCGGGCGATGATGGACCTTCTGGGCGTGCGGATCGACGTGACCAGACCGATGCGCGGCCTGTCGATTGCCGACCAACAGATGGTGGAAATTGCCCGCGCTCTGGCCTCGGACAGCCGGGTGATCATCATGGATGAACCGACGGCCCCCCTGACGCCAAAGGAAACCGAAACGCTGTTCGCGATTGCCCGGCGCCTGCGCGACGAGGGCCGCACGATCATCTTCATCAGCCACCGGCTGGAAGAGGTGCGCGCCCTGTGCGACCGCGTCACCGTATTCCGCGACGGCAACAAGGTGATCACCGACACCATCGCCAACCTTTCGGATGCCGATATCATCCGCCACATGATCGGGCGGCCGCTGAAGGAATACATGCACAAGCAGGGCACCAAGATTGGCGAAGTCGCGCTGAAGGTCGAGGGGCTGACCCTTCCCGGGGTCTTTGCCGACATCAGCCTTGAGGTGCGCCGCGGAGAGATCGTGGGCCTTGGCGGGTTGGTCGGGGCGGGGCGCACCGATGTCGCGCGCGCGCTGTTCGGAGTTGCTCCGGCCTCGTTTGGCGTGGTGTCGGTCGGGGGCAGGACCGTCAGCATTACGGAACCCTCGCAGGCGATTGACCTGGGACTGGCCTTTGTGCCCGAAGATCGCGCGGTCGCCGGGATCTTCCGCTCGCTCAGTGTCGAGCAGAACATTTCGGCGGCGGTGCCGGGCAAGATCTCGACCTTCGGGGTGATCCGAAGCGGGGTGGAAAAGGCCCTGACCAAAGCCTCGGTCGCGCGGCTGAGCATTCGTCTGGCGTCCCTGCGCCAGCCCATCGGGGAATTGTCGGGCGGCAATCAGCAAAAGGCGATCCTGGCGCGCTGGCTGTTGACCGATCCGCAGGTTCTGATCCTGGACGAGCCGACGCGCGGCATCGACATTGGCGTGAAGGCCGAGTTTTACGACATGATCGGGGCGCTGGCGGTTTCAGGCTGCGCGATCCTGTTGATTTCGTCCGAACTGCCGGAATTGCTGGCGCTGTGCGACCGGGTTCTGGTGATGTCCGAGGGGCGGCTGACGGCCAATCTGTCGCGCGGCGATGCCACGCAAGAGACGATCATGCAGGCGGCTGTGCCGCGCTCGGGGGTGGCTGCATGACGCTGTTGCGCCGTCTGGTGGTTCGTCGCGAAGCCGGCATCCTTGTGATGATCGTGCTGTTCTGTCTGGTCGTCGGGCTGATAAAGCCGCAATTCCTGACCCTGAACAGCCTGCGCATCATCCTGCTTCTGGTGCCCCTGATCCTGATCGGGGCCATGGGGCAGATGCTGGTTCTCGTGGCGCGGCATGTCGACTTGTCCATCGGGTCGATGCTGGGCTTTTCCGCCATGCTGACGGGCATGATGTTCAAATTCTACCCCGAGATCTGGTGGCCCCTGGGCTTTGCGCTGGCCATCGGCACCGGCACGGTTCTGGGGTTCATCAACGGGATTCTGGTGACGCTGTTCCGCCTGCCCGCGATCATCGTGACGCTTGGAACGCTGAACCTGTATCGGGGCCTGACCTATATCGTGTCGGACGCCAAGCAGATCGACCGCCAGTTCGTGCCCTCGGCGTTGAAGGCGATGTCGCAGACCTCGCCCATCCTTGGCATTCCGTGGATCATCTTCATCAGCCTTGGCATCGCCGCGCTGACCTATTGGTTCGTCATGCATACCCAGGTCGGGCGCCAGATCTTTGCCCTGGGGTCGAACCCGGCGACGGCCCCCTTGCGCGGCATCAATGTGACAGGGGTGACCCTGCTGGTGTTTTCGCTGTCGGGCGCGCTGTCGGGGCTGGCGGGGATCCTGTACGCCAGCCGATGGGGCTTTGTGAACCCGTCCAACACCGGCTCGGGGTTTGAATTTCAGGTGATCGCGGCGGTGGTCATTGGTGGGGTGTCGATCAACGGCGGCTCCGGCTCGGTGCTGGGAACCGTGTTGGGCGTGCTGCTCTTGGGATGCGTTTCGGCGGCCCTGCCGCTGCTCGGAATTCCGGGAACAACGCAGAATGCGATCTATGGCGCGGTGATCCTGATCGCCTTGCTGATCGACCGCGCGGTGCGCCAGCAGGGCATCAACATCCTGTCGGGCAGGGCCACGGCATGACCCCGATGGCAGACCCCGGCTCCGTTTCGGCCCGAGAAGCAGCCCCCGCGCGTCCGCGCTGGCAGGTCCTGCTGTTTCGCCCCGAAACGATGACCTTCGTGTTGCTTGTCGCGGGGCTGTTCGGGGCCAGCGCGCTGTCACCCTACTTTCTGGATGCGGGCTATATCCTGGACAGCTTTGCCCTGTCGGCCGAATTCGCCATGGTCGCGCTGGTTCTGACCATGGTCATCATCTCGGGCGAGATCGACCTGTCCCCGGCGTCCAACATGGCGCTGTCGGCCTGTCTGTTCGCCTATGCCCAACAGGCCGGGGTCCCGATGCCCGTCGCGATCGCCATCGGCATCGCGTCGGGTCTGGTCATGGGGCTGATCAACGGCCTGATGGTCATCGCGCTGCAACTGCCGTCGATCATCGTGACCATCGGCACGCTGACGCTGTATCGCGGAATTGCGCAGGTCATCGCCGGCGACAAGTCCATCCGGGTGCCCGAATGGTTCATCGGCATCAACAAGCAGATGGTGCTGGGGATGCCCGCCACGGTGTTCATGTTCATCGTGCTGTCGGTGATCCTGGGACTGGTGCTGGGCACGACGATCTTTGGCCGCCAGATCTATCTGATCGGCACCAACGAGGTTGCCGCCCGCCACGCCGGCATCCGCACCCGGCGCATCAAGATGATCCTGTTTCTGGCGATGGGGTTGGCCAGCTCGGTCGCGGGCCTGCTGACCGCGTCGCGGCTTGGATCGGTTCGCTATGATCTGGGGCTGGGGGGCGAATTGCAGATGGTGCTGATGGCCATGCTTGGCGGCACCTATATCTTCGGCGGTCGTGGCTCGATCCTTGGCACCTTTCTGGCGGCCTGGCTTCTGGTGGTCGTGGCCACCGGCATGACCGTGGCCAACCTTTTGCCCGCCGTCCAACTGACCGTGCTGGGCCTCTTGCTGATCGTCTCGATCATCGCGACCAACGCAATCTATTCCCGCACCCAAAGATAGCGGGCACGCGCCGGAGATCCGGCATCTGTAAATTGCCGGAGAACCGGCACCCAACGAGGAGGAAAGACGTGAAGACATCCATTCTGTCCAGCCTGGCGCTTGGCCTGACTTTTGCCGCAAGCGTTGCTTTTGCCGATCCGGTGAAGATCGTCTATATTGGCAAGAACACGGGCAACCCCTATTTCGACAGCATCACGGGCGGTTTCGAAGATGCCTGTGCGGCCAAGGGCTGCGAATTTGAATTCGTGGCCCCCGCAACCGCCGAGGCTACCTCGCAGATCCCGATCATCGAGGCGCAGATTCAGCGCGGCGTGAACGTGATCGGCATTGCCCCCAACAGCCCCGACGCCCTGAACGCCGTTCTGGACGACGCCAAGGCCAAGGGCATTCTGGTGATCACCGTCAACGGCGACCTTGTGGGCAATGAAGAGCACCGCGCGGCCACCATCCTGCCGGTCGATTTCACCAAGACCGGTCCGAACCAGGTCGAACTGATGGGTTCGATGATCGGCTACAAGGGCGAGATTGCCATCCTGTCGGCCACGACCGAAG
>JANMJC010000063.1:0-2640 GCA_031371185.1 Paracoccaceae bacterium
AACGACACAATGGACCAACTTTCCAAATACGCGCCGCTGATCGCGCGCATCTTTCTTGCGGCGATGTTCATCCCCGCCGGCCTGATGAAAATGGGCGATGTCGCCGGTTTCGCGGGCTACATGGCTTCGGGCGGCGTCCCGGCCATCCTCGCCTGGCCCGCGATCCTGTTTGAAATCGCCCTCGGCGCTTCGATGCTGCTGGGCTTTCAGGCCCGGATCATGGCGCTGCTAGGGGCAGGTTTCTGCATCCTGACCGCGCTTTTGTTCCATTTCGTGCCAGCCGATCAGATGCAAATGACCATGGCTTTCAAGAACTTCGCCATCGCCGGCGGCTTCCTGATGATCTTCGCCCATGGCGCGGGCGCGGTTGCCATCGACAAGTAATCGACCAACCTGACCACCGCGAAGGGGCAAGCTTGGCTTGCCCCTTTTGCATTCGGGCGCTACATCGGCGCCATGACACACCATCTTCACATCCTTGGCGGCGGCATGGCCGGGTCCGAAGCCGCCTGGCAGGCCGCCCGCATGGGCGTGCCGGTGACCCTGCACGAAATGCGCCCCAAGGTCGGCACCTTTGCCCATCGCACCGGGCATTTCGCGGAAATGGTCTGTTCCAATTCCTTCCGCTCGGATGATGACGAACAGAATGCCGTGGGCCTTCTGCACTGGGAAATGCGCGCGGCGTCCGGATTGATCATGGAAATGGCCACCCGCCACCGCCTGCCAGCGGGCGGCGCGCTGGCCGTTGACCGCGATCCCTTTGCTGCCGCCGTCACTGAATGCCTGCTGGCCCATCCGCTGATTTCCGTGCAGTACGACGAGGTTACCGACCTTCCCTCGACCGGGTCCTGGATCGTGGCGACCGGTCCCTTGACCTCGGGGGCGCTGGCCAATTCGATCCGCGCGGAAACCGGGGCCGAGGCGCTGGCCTTCTTTGATGCCATCGCCCCCATCGTCTATGCCGATACCGTCGACATGTCGGTGGCCTGGATGCAGTCGCGCTATGACAAGGGCGAGACGGTGGAAGAACAGACCGCCTACATGAACTGCCCGATGGACCGCGACCAGTACAACGCTTTCATCGACGCGCTCTTGGCCGCCGACAAGACGGAGTTTCACGAGGGCGAAACGGCCGGCTATTTCGACGGCTGCCTGCCGATCGAGGTGATGGCCGAGCGGGGCCGCGAAACCCTGCGCTTTGGCCCGATGAAGCCGGTCGGCCTGACCAATTCTCACGACCCGCAAGTCAAACCCTACGCCGTCGTCCAGCTACGCCGCGACAACAAACTCGGCACGCTCTACAACATGGTCGGCTTTCAGACCAAGATGAAGTACGGCGCGCAAACCGCTGTTTTCAAGATGATTCCCGGACTTCACGATGCAAACTTCGCCCGTCTGGGCGGCATCCACCGCAACACCTTCCTGAATTCGCCCACCCTGCTGGACGATCAGATGCGCTTGCGCAGCCGGCCCAACATCCGCTTTGCCGGGCAGGTTACCGGCGTCGAAGGCTATGTCGAATCCGCGGCCATGGGCCTGCTCGCCGGGCGCATGGCCGCCGCCGAGATGCTGGGCCGCACCCTGCCGCCGCCGCCACGCGAAACCGCGATGGGCGCCCTGGTGCATCACATCACCGGCGGGGCCGAGGCGAAAACCTTTCAGCCGATGAACGTCAACTTCGGCCTGTTCCCCCCGATCGACGCCAAGGGCGGTCGCCGGGGCCGCAAGGACCGCTACAAGGCCTATACCGACCGCGCGAAACTGGCGTTCACGGAATGGCTGTCGTAACCCGCTTTGCCCCCTCGCCCACCGGCCCGCTGCATCTGGGCCATGCCTATGCCGCGATCCTGGCGGCGCAGCGCGGCGACCGGTTTGTCTTGCGGATCGAGGATATCGACCGCCCGCGCTGCCGCCCGGAATATGAAACTGCCTTGTACGACGACCTGCATTGGCTGGGCCTGACCTGGGAAACCCCGGTCCTGCGCCAGTCCGACCGCCAACCCGCCTATGAAGCCGCCCTTGTACGCCTGTACGACCTTGGGGTGACCTATCACTGCACCTGCACCCGTGCCGATATCAAGGCGGCAATCTCTGCGCCGCAAGAGGGATCGCCGCCGTCAGGCCCGGATGGCCCGGTCTATCCCGGGACCTGCCGCAACCTTGGCCATGGGTCGGGCGCGGTGCGGCTGAACCTGCAAATGGCCATGGACCTGATCGGCCCGGTCCGCTTTCACGACACCGGCACGCGCGCGGGGCTTCATCACCACGACGCCAAGGCGATGATCGAAAGCACGGGAGACATCGTGCTGGCCCGCCGCGATATCGGCACCGCCTATCATCTGGCCGTGGTGGTCGATGACGCGGCGCAGGGCGTCACCGAGGTCACGCGCGGGCAGGATCTGTTCGACGCCACCGCGGTTCAGGTCGTTCTGCAACGCCTTCTGGCCCTGCCGACGCCCGCCTACCATCATCACCGCCTGATCCGCGACGATCAGGGCAAGCGTCTGGCCAAGCGCGACGATGCGCGGGCCTTGGCCAGATACCGGGCCGAAGGCGCGACACCGCTGGATATCCGCAGGATGGTCGGGCTGTAGGTCGGGGGGCCCCCCCACCGTTGCGCGGATGTGGGGGTGGCCCCCG
>JANMJC010000015.1:0-2065 GCA_031371185.1 Paracoccaceae bacterium
GCCTGCCGTTCCCGGCGCTTCGCCAAGGCGCTGCGCTTGCTCGCCATCCGCCACATCTTCACAAGGCCCAACACCCCGAAAACCAACGGCAAGGCCGAAAGGTTCATCCAGTCCCTCCTGCGCGAATGGGCCTACGGGCTGTCGCACCCCACATCCAGCGCAAGAAACATTGACCTGACACGCTGGCTTGACTGGTTCATCCGATCAAGACCACACTCCGCCCTCAACGGCCTGCCATCCCTCGAAAGGGTGAACAACCTGATGAGAACTCACAGCTAGCGGCCTTCCTCTCCCTGGGCAATCTGGCAGGCGCACGCGTTCCCGGTCGCCTCCCTCCCCTCTCGTGGGGGAGGGATGGGGAGGGGGGCAGGTCCGGCCCCCCAGACCCCCGGCCATCCAGTCACCGAAAGGCGCCAGCCCCCGGGGATCTTGACCAAAACCGGAACGACCCCCATCCGGCCGCGCCCATTTGCCCCCCCGGTCCAATTCCGTTATACCCCCCGCCCATGACCCAGAACCCGCCGAACCTGCGCCCCGACCTCGCCCGCTCTTTCGTTCCCGACACCCGCCGGGAGGGTCAGCCGACCATCGGCATGGTCTCGCTTGGCTGCCCCAAGGCCCTGGTGGACAGCGAACGCATCCTGACCCGCCTGCGCGCCGAGGGCTATGCGATCAGCCCCGATTACAAGGGTGCCGATGCGGTGATCGTGAACACCTGCGGGTTCCTCGACAGCGCCAAGGCGGAAAGTCTGGAAGCGATCGGCGAGGCTTTGGCCGAGAATGGCCGGGTGATCGTCACCGGCTGTCTGGGGGCAGAGCCCGATTACATCACCGGGGCCCATCCGCGGGTTCTGGCCGTCACCGGCCCGCATCAATACGAGGCGGTGCTGGACGCCGTGCACCGCGCCGTGCCGCCGCAGCCTGATCCCTTCATCGACCTGCTTCCGGCCTCGGGTGTCAGCCTGACGCCGCGCCACTACAGCTATTTGAAGATCTCGGAAGGCTGCAATCACAAGTGCAAGTTCTGCATCATCCCCGACATGCGCGGGCGTCTGGTGTCGCGCCCGGCCCCTGCCGTGCTGCGCGAGGCGGAACGGCTGGTCGAGGCGGGGGTGAAGGAGTTGCTGGTGATCAGCCAGGACACCTCGGCCTATGGCGTGGACCGCAAGCATGACCTTGGCCCGTGGAAAGACCGTCAGGTGCGCGCCCATATCACCGATCTGGCGCGCGAATTGGGCCAGTTCGGCGCCTGGGTACGGCTGCACTACGTCTATCCCTATCCGCATGTCCGCGACCTGATCCCGCTGATGGCGCAGGGGCTGATCCTGCCCTATCTCGACATTCCGTTTCAGCACGCCGACCCCGAAACCCTGCGCCGCATGGCGCGCCCTGCCGCCGCCGCCCGCACGCTGGACGAAATCGCCGCCTGGCGCCGCGATTGCCCTGACATCACCCTGCGCTCGACCTTCATCGTCGGCTATCCCGGCGAAACCGAGGCCGAGTTTCAGACCCTGCTGGACTGGATGGACGAGGCGCAACTGGACCGCGTCGGCTGTTTCAAATACGAAAACGTCAAGGGGGCGCGGTCGAACGATCTGCCGGGCCATGTTGCCGAAACCGTCAAGCAAGAGCGTTGGGACCGGTTCATGGCCAAGGCCCAAGCCATCTCCGACGCAAAGTTGGGGGCCAAGGTGGGCCGGGTCTTGCAGGTCATCGTCGACGAGGTCGATGATCAGGGCGCCACCTGCCGCACCATGGCCGATGCCCCCGAGATCGACGGCAACCTGTTCATCGACGAAGGCTTCGAGGCGCTGAAGCCCGGCGACATCGCGACCGTGACGGTCGAAGAGGCGGGCGAGTATGATCTGTGGGGGCGTCTGGCTTAGGCGGGGGCGAAATCCAATTCGAACCGTCCCGGGCAGGAAATTCTCTGATTGGTTGCAGCCCGGACATATCGGGCGGACAAGGAAAAGCCCTGCTTTTCCCCGCCCGCAGCGACCAAGGGTCAGATGGAACGGTTCCGCATCCCCGACAGAGGCCAGCGCCTGGCCTCGGGCGGGCGAGA
>JANMJC010000090.1:0-2049 GCA_031371185.1 Paracoccaceae bacterium
CCGCCGAACGCCGCGACCGTGCTGAACTGGATGGCGACACCTATACGCCCATCATCGACGGCCCCTTTCGGTGGGACCGTTGGGCTGCCCCGAAGGTCAACGGCGCGTTTGACCATAACGCGGCCATGATCGGCGAAGACCTGATCACCTTTGTGGTCCAGAAACTGTTCCCCTATCTGGCCACCTTCCGCCAGTCAGCCACCAGCGCCAAGACCATCCACTACAAGATCGGCGAAATCTTCACCGAACTGCGCAACAAGTTCCGCTCCGGCTACATACTGCGCGACGTGCTGGAGGTGGTGGACAGCCTCTCCTTCAACACCCAAGCCCAACGCCACGAACTCTCGCAGCTTTACGAAACCCGCATCCGCCGTATGGGCAACGCAGGGCGCAACGGCGGCGAGTACTACACCCCCCGCCCGCTCATCCGCGCCATGATCAAGGTCACCGCCCCCAAGATCGGCGAAACCATCTATGACGGCGCGGTCGGCTCCGCAGGCTTCCTTTCTTCTGCTGGCGAACTTGTTGTCAAAGGCGATGGTGCCCAGGGCCGCCGGTCTACTTATTCTTCCATTTCCCGGTCGTTCGTATGGAAGTTCGACGACGTTCCCCAAGGCGACGCTTGGCTGCTGTGGGATTCTCGCACCGATGCTCCTTTCGACCTGCTTCAGCGCCGAGATGACATGTTCGAGCAGCCTGTTTTTCTGCGAGTTGCCGTCGCCAGAAACACAGTTGTCGTTGCGGCTGATCTGACTCGCGTTGACATCGGTGATGTGGAGGAAGCGATCTGGCCAACCGGTGGCGGAACGGATTACGACGCCTGTCTAGACCGGCTGGCACCGGCAAACGAAAATGGTGCGATACGTCAACTCTGCCAGACCCTGTTTTCTGCCGACGCGCGATATGATGTTATTGTTATCGGGGAATCCGACAACAGCAAGCTGGCTGTCCTGCTGTCTGGATCTCAAGCGCGCGCCTTTGCCGAGATCTACCGGTCACATCTGGCCGAACTGCGCGGCTTGGCTACAGAGAGCGCTCAACCATACCGACGTGGAATCCACTATGAGGTATGCGCACATTACAGGTCCCGACGTTGCCAATGGGCTTGAGTTAGTTGCAAGCCGAAGACAGAAGTACCTGAAATAATCCCCGCTCCCCAGATAGATGGATGCTAATACCATGGAAAACAATAACAAATTGAAAACCCCCTCCCTCCTTCGGGAGCAGGGGGTCGGAGGTTCGAATCCTCTCGCTCCGACCAAATTCCCGAAAATCCGGAACGATATGGTTGGTGCCCCGGTGTTCCCCGTGGCCACATCCCCAAATCTGGAATCCGGCCAATCCGGACCGGGGCCCCCCACCGGGGGGCGCCCTCACCGCTACAGCAGGAAATCGCCCGCTGTCAGCCCGGTTTGGGCAGCGATCTCGATTTCGAAATCGGCGGTGCCGTCGCCATCGACATCCCCGGTCACCAGACCATTCCCAAAGCGCAGCTGACCCGCGACGAATGAAAACTGGGCCGACCCGATAAAGTCGAAGCCCTGATTGCCCAAAAGCGACGCGTCCGCGTCGATCCCTGAAAGGTCGATAAGGTCGGTCGAGGTCTTAAAGTCCGCGATCCGGTCGTGCCCAATGCCGCTATGCGCCTCGGCCACCGTCGCAAACACAAACACATCGGCCCCGGCCCCGCCCACCGCAACATCGGACCCAAGCCCGCCCCGCAACGTGTCATTGCCGCCGCCACCAAACAAACGGTCAGCCCCGCCACCGCTTCGCAGCAGGTCGTTGCCAAGATTGCCGCGCAAAATGTCAAATCCGTTGCCCGTGGTCACGCTGTCGTCACCGCTGCCCGTCGTGATGGTGAAGGCCTCAGTCCGCTGAAAATCAAGGTTGCTGACCTTCAGATCGGCGATATGCCCGACATAGCCCGTCAAACCGTTGCCGCCGGTGATGCCACCTGTCACATCGGTGGTCATCGCCGAATAGTCGACGATCAGCCGGTCGCGTCCAGCCCCTGCATCAACGCTATCAGCGCCGGCGCGCGCCGTG
>JANMJC010000140.1:0-5367 GCA_031371185.1 Paracoccaceae bacterium
CAGCGCCGCCCCGGCAAAGCCCCATTGGAACGACAACAGGCAGGCGCGGCGCACCTCGGACAGGGCGCGCGCCCCGATGGACTGGCCGACCAGGGTTTCGGCGGCAAAGGCTATTCCGTCCAGCGCGAAGGCGGTGATTTCCAGAAACTGCAACAGGACGTGGTTGGCGGCCAGTGTGACCGTGCCAAAACCCGCCCCCAGAAAGATGAAGGTGGTGAAGGAAAGTTGCAACAGCACGGTGCGCGCCATGATGTCGCGACTGGCGTGAAAGGTCGCCCGCAAGGCCGCCGGGTCGGGAACCCGGGCCCAGGCCGCGCGCAACACGCGGCCAAAGGCGTCGCGCGACAGGTACAGGCCAAGGGCCAGCCCGGTCCATTCCGCGATCAGCGTGGCGCTTGCCACCCCGCCGATGCCCCAGCCCAGCCCCATGACGAACCACAGATCCAACCCGATGTTCAGCCCGTTCTGCCACAGTTGCAGCACCAGAACGGCGCGGGTGCGCTCCATCGCGATCAGCCAGCCGGTCAGCGAATACAGCGCGATCGTGGCGGGCGCACCCCAGATGCGGATGGCAAGATAGGTCCGGGCAAACCCCTCGACCTCGGGCGTCGCGGGCGCCACGCGGAAGGCCGCCGCGAACAGGGGCCAATGCAGCGCGACAAGCCCCAGACCGGCGACAAGTCCGACGATCAGCGCCCGCAGCAGGGTGGCCGAAACTTCAGCCGCATCGCCCGCACCGCGGGCCTGTGCGGCCAGCCCCGAGGTCGACATGCGCAAAAAGCCGAAAGCCCAGTACAGCGTGCCCAGGATCACCGCGCCAAGGCCGACGGCGCCCAGGGGGGCGGCCTGCCCCAACTGTCCGATCACGGCGGTATCGACGGCCCCCAGCAAAGGCACGGTGGCGTTGGAAAGGATGATCGGACCCGCGACCCGCAGCACGCGGGCGTGGGTGATGGCGGTCATTGCGCAGGCTGGCCGATGGGCGATGGCATCACAAGATGCACCAGCCCAAGGGCAAAGGGCCGCGCGACATTGTCCTGCCAGGCCTCGACCTGAACGCTGGCAAAGCGTCGGCCCGACCGCATGATGCGCGCCCTCGCATAGGCATCTCGCGGCAGGCCCGTCCGCAGGTAGTCGACGGTAAAGTTGATGGTCCGGGGCAAGGCGGGCAAGGTTCCGGGGTCCAGCGCCGCCGGACCTTCGCGCCCGGCCTCGATGTCTTCCCACAGGGTCGCCCAGGAAAGTCCGATGATCGCCGTCACCTCCAGAAAGGCCGAGGTGACGCCACCGTGCAGCGCGGGGATCATCGGGTTGCCGATGTTGGTCGCGGCAAAGGGCAGCACGGCGGTCAACTCGTCGCCGCGCCGGTCGAATTCGATGCCCAGAAACCGGATGTAGGGGATGCCGGAGGTCAGCCAGGCCAGCGCGCCGTCGCGGCGCGACTTGACGACATGGACCGGATCGGGGGGGCCGCGCCTCATCTTGTCCACGCGGCAGAGCCTTCGATGGTGAACGACCCCGTGCCGGTGGCCACGGGCGACGCGGTATCGTCGTCGGTCGCGGTGACGCGGATGAAGGCCACCGAGCGGGTGACGTGATAGCAGATCGCGCGCGCCGTGATGGTCTGGCCGGGCGTCGCGGAACGCATGTAGTCGATGCGCAGGTCCAGCGTGGCGGTGGACACCGGGCCCGAGGGGTGGCACATCACGGCCGCCCCGCTGGCGGTGTCCATCAGTGCTGAAACCGCGCCGCCGTGCACCACCCTGGACACGGGATCACCGATCAGCTTTTCGGCATAGGGCATGGCGATGGTGGCGCAGCCGTCGCCCAACTCGGTCAGATCCATGCCAAGGGTTCGGGCATGGGGAATGGCCTCGATGAACTGACGGGCGATGGCGACGATGTTGACAGGGTCGGGAACGGGCATGATGCGGTCTTTATTCCGCTCGGCGGGGGTGGGCGCAAGGGGGTGCGCCTAATTCTTGCACCCCAAGGGCTTTGAGGGTTAGGCTTGGGCCGGAAAGAGGCGGGCCAGATGACAGAGACGAGGTTGAGCTTCAAGGAAATGTGCGCGCGCTTTGACGTGACGCCGCGAACCTTGCGCTATTACGAGTACATCGAGTTGCTGGCCCCCGAAAAGGACGGCCGCGCCCGGTTTTACACGGCGCGCGAGGTGGCGCGGATGACCCTGATCCTGCGGGGACGGCGCTTTGGCTTTTCGCTGGAGGAAATCCGGCAATGGCTGCTGATCTATCGCCGACAAGGCACCAAGCCCCAGTTGGAGGCCTGGTTGCAACTTGCCGACCGGCAGTTGGCCGAACTGGACAAGCAGCGCTCGGTTCTGGACACCAGCATCGCGGATCTGCGGGCGCTGCGCACCACGGCCGCGGACGAGATCGGGAAGATGGCTGAGGGCTGAGGGCCTTGGGAATAGCCGCTGTCCCCGAGATGGGGCTGCAGGGGCTTCGACGTCCCTGGCAATCAAGCCAGATCGGCCGATCCGTCCGGCGTCTGGTCTGACCTGGATCCTGTCGGGCAAAACGGGGTGAAAGCGCGGATCATGCGCTGCCAGATGCCGTAGGCGCACCCTGCAGACGAAGGCACCTTGGGATTCCGGCGGCATGGTGCCGCAAGCAATGTCACGCGCCGATCCGGCACCTGGTGCTGGCAGATTTGGCCGGCAGGGGCCCGCAACCCCACTTCCCGGACGTCACGGAAACTCTGACGTGACGTTACATTTACGTTAACGTCAAGCACGGTAGTATGCAGGGCGCAGGGCCCCCATTTTCCGGTGGCCCCGTCCCCTTCGCCGCGAAGTGCCATGACCGACCCCACAGACACCCTTTCAATCCGCCAGATGTGCGACGCCTTCGATGTGACGGCACGCACCCTGCGGTTTTACGAGGCCAAGGAACTGCTGTTTCCGATCCGCGAAGGCACCAAACGCCATTTCACCAAACAGGACCGCGCCCGCCTGACGCTGATCCTGCGCGGCAAGCGCTTTGGCTTCTCGCTGGAAGATATCCGCCAGCTTCTGAGCATGTACGACCCCGAGGGCTCGAACGCGGCGCAACTGACCCGCACCTATGCGTTGGCCCAGGACCGGCTGGCCCGCATGCAGGCGCAGCGCGCCGAACTGGATCTGGCGATTGCCGATCTGCAAATCCAGATGGACGAGGGCGCGCGCAAGCTGGCCCTCTTCGCCAAGACCAACGCCGCTTGAGGAAGGACCCCGCGCCATGACGATTTACAACGCTCCCGTGAAAGACATGCAATTCCTGTTGCACGAGGTGCTGAAGATCAGCGCCAGCGACATCCCCGGTTACAGCGATCTGGACGAAGGCTTTACCAGCGCGGTGCTGGAAGAGGCGGGCAAGCTGGCGCGCGATGTGCTGGCGCCGCTGAACGCTGTGGGCGACCGCGAAGGCTGCGTTTTGGAAAACGGCGTGGTGCGCACGCCGGCGGGGTTCAAGGCAGCGTTCGACCAGTTGCGCAGGGGTGGCTGGACCGCGCTGGACTGTGACCCGGATTTTGGCGGTCAGGGGTTGCCGTACCTCATGGGCTCGGCGGTGGGCGAGATTCTGGTGTCGGCCAACATGGCGCTGAACATGTATCAGGGGCTAACCCACGGCGCCTATTCCGCAATCCATGCCCATGGCACGCCCGAGCAGAAGGCGATGTATCTGCCGAAAATGGTCAGTTGCGAATGGACCGGCACCATGAACCTGACCGAACCGCATTGCGGCACCGATCTGGGGCTGATGCGGACCCGCGCCGAACCGCAGGGCGATGGCAGCTACAAGATCACCGGGACCAAGATCTTCATCTCGGCGGGCGATCATGACATGGCCGACAACATCATCCATCTGGTGCTGGCCAAGGCCCCGGGCGGCGGCGAGGGGACCAAGGGCATCAGCCTGTTCATCGTGCCCAAGGTTCTGGTGAATGGCGACGGCAGCCTTGGGCTTCGCAACGCGGTCTCGGTCGGCAAGATCGAGGACAAGATGGGCATTCACGGCAATGCCACCTGCGTGATGAATTACGACGGGGCGACGGGCTGGCTTCTGGGCGATCTGCACAAGGGCATGCGCGCCATGTTCACCATGATGAACGAGGCGCGTCTGGGTGTCGGCCTGCAAGGCTATGCCGTGGCCGAAGCCGCCTATCAGAACGCCGTTGCCTATGCCCGCGACCGCCTGCAGGGCCGCGACGTGACCGGGGTCAAGAACCCCGACGGCCCCGCCGACCCGCTGATCGTGCATCCCGACATCCGCCGCAGCCTCATGGATCAGAAGTCTTTTGTCGAAGGCGCGCGCGCGCTGACCCTGTGGGCGGCCAGCATGATCGACCGCACCCACCGCAGCGGCGACGCGGCGGCGGACGGGCTGGTGTCGCTGATGATCCCAGTGATCAAGGGCTTTCAGACCGACAAGGGGTTTGACATGGCGGTGCAGGCTCAGCAGGTCTGGGGCGGGCACGGCTATATCGAAGACAACGGCCTCAGCCAGTTCGTCCGCGACGCGCGCATCGCGCAGATCTATGAAGGCGCCAATGGCGTGCAGGCGCTCGACCTTGTGGGGCGCAAGCTGGCGCAGGACGGTGGCCGCCATGTGATGGCCTTCTTCGAGATGGTCAAGGCCGAGGTCAAGGCCCACGACGGCAACACCGCGATGGCGGGCTTTGCCGAACCGCTTAAGGTGGCTTCCAAGCAGTTGCAGACGGCGGCGATGTTCTTCATGTCCAATGCCTTGAAAGACCCCAATGCGGCGCTGGCGGGGTCAACCGACTTTCTGCACCTGATGGGTCATGTCTGTCTGGGCCTGATGTGGACGCGCATGGCATCGGCCGCCCGTCAGGCGCTGGACGAAGGGCGCGGTGACGCCGACTTCCTGAAGGCGAAAATCGCCACCGGCCGCTATTACATGCAGCGACAGCTTCCCGCCTGTACGATGCATCTGGCGCGGATCGAAAGCGGGGCCGAACCGGTGATGGCTTTGGCCGCCGAGGCGTTCTAGACTGCGGACGGGGTCCCGAAGCTGTCGAAGATGCGTCAGGCCCTGCGCGAACGGAGGATGAAGATGCCCAAACGCTTTCGCCTGACACGCCGCTTTCCGGTGGCCATGACGGAAGAAGGGTACCGCAGACTGAAGCGGTTTTCGGCCGACGCCGGACTGGACGAGGGCGAAGCGCTGTCCTTTCTGTTCGAACATTTCGACTCTGTGATGGACAAGGACACGCTGACCCACCGGCTGCGCCTGTTCAATTCGGAACTGGACGGGCGCAAAGGCTGATCTGCCAATTCACCTTGGCACAAATATCCTGCGGGGGTCCGGGGGCGCAAAGCCCCCGGGGGCCGCCCAAGGGCGG
>JANMJC010000146.1:0-3147 GCA_031371185.1 Paracoccaceae bacterium
GTGGGCGGGTTGTGGCCGTGGCTGCTGATTGGCTTTGGCATCGGCTATCTGTTCGGCTCCGTCCCCTTCGGCTTGTTGTTGACGCGCGCGGCGGGCCTTGGCGATGTCCGCAAGATCGGCTCCGGCAACATCGGCGCCACCAACGTGCTGCGCACCGGCAACAAGCGGGCGGCGGCGGCGACGCTGGTTCTGGACGGCGCCAAGGGCGCGGTGGCGGTGTTGATCGCGCGGGCGGTGACGGGGCACGAAGATGCCGCGCAACTGGCGGCGCTGGCCAGTTTTCTGGGCCATCTTTATCCGATCTGGCTGCGCTTCAAGGGCGGCAAGGGGGTGGCGACCTTTCTGGGAACCGTGCTGGCGCTGTCCTGGCCGGTCGGTCTGGCCGTCTGCGGAACCTGGGCGGTGGCCGCCTTGGTCTTCCGGATCTCTTCGCTGGCCGCCCTGATCGCGGCGGCCTTGTCGGGTCTTTGGCTGTTCGTCTTTGGCGAAGGGCGGATGATGGTATTGATTCTGATCCTGACCCTGCTGATCTATCTGCGCCACTGGGCCAATATCGAACGGATCAAGGCCGGGACCGAACCGAAGATTGGCGCCACAAAGGCCTGAGGCCCTTTGGGCGGGTCAAATGAGGGGTTGGGGTCGAAAGATCAGGGTCAGCGCCGCACCGGGACCTGGCGGAGTGCAGGGCAACGCAAGGCCGGATCGTTTCCGCCGAAACCCGAACGCCGGGACTGAAACCTAGACCAGGAGAATCCTCAGCCGCCCCACTGCGGCGGTTTTGGGCACGGACAGCCTGCCGTCCACAACCGGCAGGTCGCTGCCGTTCAGCCACGCGGCGGCAATGCGGTGGCCGGTCCGGTTGGGATTTTCGATGGTGACCTCGCAGCGGGCTGCATCCCGGCCCAGAGTGGCCGAGATCTGCGGCCAGTCCTTTGGAAAGCAGGGATCAAGGATCAGGTCGGGGCCGGTTCGGGTCAGGCCCAGCAAACCCTCGATCCCAGCGCGGTACAGCCATGCGGCCGACCCGGTGTACCATGTCCAGCCCCCCCGGCCTTCGTGCGGGGGGGTGGAATAGACATCGGCGGCAATGACATAGGGTTCAACCTTGTATACCGCCGCCGCCTTGGGGGTCAGGGCGTGGTTGATCGGGTTTATCAGGGAAAACAGCGCCTGCGCGCCGTCGCCATCGCCCAGCCGCGTCTTGGCCAGTATGGCCCAGATCGCGGCATGGCTGTACTGGCCGCCGTTTTCACGCAGGCCCGGGGGATAGCCCTTGATATAGCCGGGGTCTTTTTGGCTGTGGTCAAAGGGCGGGGTGAACAGCAGGGCAAGGCCGGTGTCGGGGCGGATCAGCCGCGTGGTCAACGAGGCCATCGCCGTGGCCGCCCGTGCCGGTTGCGCCGCCCCCGACAGCACCGCCCAGGACTGGGCGATGCTGTCGATCTGGCATTCCAGCGCCTCGGCCGAGCCCAGCCGCGTGCCGTCGTCATAGGTGCCGCGCTGATACCAGGCGCCGTCCCAGGCCTCGCGCTCGATGGCCTGGGCGACTCGGCTTGCATGGGCCAGCCAATCAGCCGCCCGGGCGGGATCGCGCGCCTGCGCATGCGGGGCCATCGCCCGCAGGGTGGCAATCACAAACCACCCCAGCCAGACAGAGGTGCCCTGCCCCGCCTCGCCCACGCGGTTCATGCCGTCATTCCAGTCGCCGGTGCCGATCAGCGGAATGCCATTGGCCCCGGTCAGCGCGATGGTCTGATCCAGCGCCCGGGCGCAGTGGTCAAACAGGCTCTCGGACTGCTCGGACAGTTGCGGCAGAAAGAAGTCGTCATGCGCGCCGGGGCGCAGGGCGGGGCCTTCAAGATAGGGCACGCGTTCCTCCAGAACCGCGGCATCGCCCGAAACCTGCACATAGGTCGCGGCGGCATGGGCCAGCCAGACGCGGTCGTCGGAGATCCGGGTGCGCACGCCCTGACCGGAATGCGGCAGCCACCAATGCTGCACATCGCCTTGCGGGAACTGCCGCGATGCCGCCCGCAACAGATGCGCGCGGGTCACCCTGGGGCGCAGCGCGGTCAGCGCCATGCCGTCCTGCAACTGGTCGCGAAAGCCATAGGCGCCGCTGGCCTGATAGAAACCCGCCCGCGCCCAGATGCGGCAGGACAGGGTCTGGTACAAAAGCCAGCCGTTCAGCAGGATATCCATGGCGCGGTCGGGCGAGTGAACCTGCACCTCGGTCAGAAGATCGGTCCAGTGGCGCGTCACCTCGGCCAGCATGGCGTCGGGGGTGCGGGCGCGGGTGGCCTTGATCAGGGCCACCGCGGCCGGCGCGGATTGCGCCTGACCCACAAGGAACGGCAGGTCCACCGTTTCACCCGGGGCCAGCACGATCCGCCTTTGCAGGGCGGCACAGGCATCCAGCGCGGGGCCGCTGCGGCCGGACAGGGCGGGACGGGTCAGTGCCTCGGGGGCCCGCATCGTGCCGTTGCGGCCCAGAAACTCGGCCCGGTCGCAGGTCAGGCTGTCCACTTCCGCCCCGAAATCGGCAAAGGCGACCCGCCCCGGAAAGGCCATGGCGCGCGGGTTCTGCGCCAGGATCGCCCCGGTTTCGGCATCGACCTCGGTCTTGATCTTGCCCGCCGTGGCTGAGCGCGAGGTGCCAAGGACCCATTCGGCATAGGCCGTGACCGACAGGCGGCGCGGGCGCCCCGACAGGTTGGTCAGCCGCAGGCGCGTCACCTTCACCGACGCGTCCATCGGCACGAATTGCAGCACTTCGGCGCTGATCTGATGGGCGGTGTGGTCGAATACCGAATAGCCAAAGCCGTGGCGGCACTGAAAGCGCCCTTGGGACCGGATCGGCAGGGCAGTCGGCGTCCAGATCTGGCGCGACTCCAGATCCTGCAGGTAAATCGCCTCGCCCGCAGGATCGCTGACCGGATCGTTCGACCACGGCGTCAGTTGATTTTCCCGGCTGTTTTCCGACCAGACCGAACCCGAGCCGTCGGCCGACACCCCAAAGCCGAAGCTGGGGTTGGCGATGACGTTGATCCAGGGCGCGGGCGTGGTTTCGCCGTTCTGCAGAACCGTGACATATTCGCGGCCGTCCGCCGCAAATCCGCCAATTCCGTTGAAAAACTCCAAGGGCGG
>JANMJC010000204.1:0-4129 GCA_031371185.1 Paracoccaceae bacterium
GAGCATATCCGGCATATGGTGACTTTCTTCAACAGATGTCGCATTTTCGCGCGCATCTTCGGAATTCCCGCGCAGGAAATCCAGTGCTATTGCGGTCATCAGGAACAGTCCGGGCATGTGATGACGAAAAGTTCTGCCAGCAGCCTTGCCGATGGCGCCACCGGCGTCGAATGGCCAACCCTGATTCTTCTGGGGGCAACCTATCTGCTATGGGCGGCTGGCACGGCGCTTTGGGGCATCTCGGCCCCGCTGTCGATCCTTCTGACCGGGGTGATGGTCACCCAGCATTCGTCGTTGCAGCACGAAGCACTGCATGGCCACCCGTTTCGAACCGGCTGGATCAATCACGCGCTGGTCTTCCCGGCTCTGTCGCTGATCATGCCCTATGGCCGGTTTCGCGACACCCATCTGCAACATCACTTCGACCCGCTCCTGACCGACCCCTACGACGATCCGGAGTCGAATTTCCTTGATCCAAAGGTCTGGGCTTCGCTGCCGCGTCCGGCGCAGATCCTGTTGCGGGTCAACAACACGCTTCTGGGCCGCGTGGTCCTTGGTCCGGCGATCATGGCGGTGTTGTGGCTGCGCTCGGAAGCGCGGCTGATCCGCACCGGCGCGCCGGGCGTGGTCCGCGCCTGGGGGCTGAATGCCCTGGGATGGATCCCGGTGATCGTGTGGCTTGCCTGGGTCGGCATGCCGCTGTGGGCCTACGCCATCGCGGTCTATGTCGGGATGGGCGTGCTGCGCATCCGGACCTTTCTGGAACACCGCGCCCATGACGCCTTTCGCGCCCGCACCGCGATCGTCGAGGATCGCGGCCCGCTTGCGCTGTTGTTTCTGAACAACAATCTGCATGTCGTGCATCACATGCACCCCCATGTGGCCTGGTACCGGCTTCCCGCCTTGTACGGCGCGCGCAAGGACCACTACCATCGGCGCAACGACGGCTATGTCTATCGCAGCTATGGCCAGATCATCGCGCGCTATCTTGTGAAGGCAAAGGACCCCGTGCCGCACCCGATCTGGCCGGTCCGAAAGTCCGATCCGGCGGATATGGATCAGCGGGCGACGGCAACCGACCTTGGCGGCAGGGGCTGAGGGCGGGCCGCCAACCCGGGCCTAAATCAGCCGCCGAAAGGTCGGGACCGGGCCGGAATTGTCGAAGAAAGGCACGCCGGGCTGCGGTTCGTCGGCCAGAAGGGCGGCGACCTCTGCCAGAACCACCTCGGTGATGAAGGGCAGATCCAGCCCGCGCGCCTTGGTCAGCGCGATCCAGTGCAGATGCGACAACTCGCCCGAGGCCAACGAAAACCCGGCATGGTCGCCCCGCGCCGCCGTGACCGGGGCCAGAAAGAAGCGGGCATCGAAGCGCCGGCTGCGCCCGGGCGGCGTGATGGCGCGGAACATGAAGCGAAAGGTCGGAGGCGTTCCGGGGGTCAGGATCAGGCCGGTCTCCTCGGCCATTTCGCGCACGGCCGCGGCCACAAGGGCCCGGGCGGACACTTCGTGGGTCGGCAGCAGGTCCAGCCGTTCTTGGCACTGCGCGCCGATCCAGCCCGGGGCCGAAGCAAGGTCGTTATCGGCGGCATCGACCGCCCCGCCGGGAAAGACGTATTTCGAAGGCATGAAGGCCGCCTGCGCGCCGCGCATGCCCATCAGCACCTCGGGGCCCTGCGGCCCGGCGCGGTGCAGGATCACCGTGGCCGCAGACCGGATCGGGGGCGCGTCAAGGATCATGCGGCGGGATTTCCGAACCCATGCATCCGCTTGGCCCATTGAATGCCGATCAGCGCCCCTTTCAGCCGGGGCAACAGATAAAGCGACAGCGCGATACAGCCCGCCGACAGGGCCAGGGCCATCGGCAAGGGGGCCGGTTCCCATGTCGAATATACAAACATCAGCGTCGGGGCCAGAAGATGACCGACGATCAGGATGGTCAGATAGGCCGGACCGTCATCGGCGCGCTGGTGATGCAGGTCCTCGGCACAACTGGCGCAGGTATCGTTGACCTTCAGATAGGAATGCAACAGCCGCCCCTGCCCGCAGTTCGGACAGCGACCGGCCCAGCCTTTCTGGATCGCGGGGCCCATGGGCCGATCTTCGTCAATCAGGGTTGCGGTCGGTGTCATGGCTTTGTCCTGCTGCTGCATCCCTATTCTATAGCCATTTGTTTGCGGAAAGTTGAGGGGGGTGGGCGCAATCGCCGCAACGGCCCCCAAAAAACTCTGGGGGGCGGCGACGGAGCCCCGGCCCGGCGGCGTTTGTCGGTCATGAAGGCTGCGGCAAGGGTCGCGGCCAGGAACCGGAGAACGAAAATGCGCGACTGGCAAAAAATCTCAGCGGTCACCCTGTGGACGGCGGCCGCTGTCGGGTTGGCCGGGGCGGCCATTGCCGACAATGGCGGCTTTGGCATGGGCGACATGGGCGGACCTGACTTGATGGCGATGTTTCAGACCATGGACGGCGACAAGGACGGCAAGGTGACCCAGGCGGAAATGGACGCATCCCGCGCCGCCCGCGTGGCCGACGTCGACGCCGACAAGGATGGGCTGCTGTCGGCGGACGAATTGGCGCAGATGCAGATCCGGGCGATGACCGAGCGCGCCAACAGCATGGCGGCCCGGATGATCGAACGGTTGGACAGCGACGGCGACGGCAAGCTTTCCGCGGCCGAGATGGCCTCTGGTCCCGGGCCCGCGATGATGCTGGACCGGCTGGACAGCGATGGTGACGGGGCGATCAGCACGGCCGAAATGCAGGCCGCTCAGGCGATGATGGAGGCCCGGGGAATGGAGATGGGCGATGAGGGCATGGGCGCAAGGGGCTGGGGCGGTGACATGCACGGCCACGGCCACAAGGGCGGCGGATTCTGGGGCATGTTTGGCGGCGACGACCACTAGGACCCGGCCCCGCGCCTGCCGGACCCCCCAAAGCGGCATTGATCGGGGGCTCTGGCAGGCGTAAGCCTTGAAAAGAGATGCAGATGGCGCGCGACAATTTGGCCGAGGTCGGGGATGACGCCCTGCTGATTCTCTATGCAAATGGAGATCCGCAGGCCGCGCGCCTTTTGATGGACCGGCTGTTGCCCGGGTCCCTGCGCCATGCCGCGCGGGTCCTGGGCGACAGGTCCGAGGCCGAAGACGTGGCGCAAGAGGCCCTGCTGCGGCTGTGGCGGGTGGCACCCGACTGGCGGCAGGGCGAAGCGCAGCCGAAAACCTGGCTGTACCGGGTGGTGGCGAACCTGTGTACCGACCGGCTGCGCGCCCGGCAACGCCGGGGCACCACGCCGTTGGACGAAGCACCCGACCCCGAAGACCCGGTGCCCGGTGTGCAGGCCCTGATGATCGACGGCGAACGGATGGCGGCCCTGCAGGCCGCCCTGCTTGCCCTTCCCGACCGGCAGCGTCAGGCGGTCGTGCTGCGCCACATCGAGGGCCTGACCAACCCCGAGATTGCCGGGGTTCTGGAAATCGGGGTCGAAGCGGTGGAAAGCCTGACCGCGCGCGGCAAACGAGCCCTGCAGGCGATCTTGTCGGGGCAGAAATCTGCTCTTGGTTATGAGGAGGTCTGAACGATGACCGAACTTGACGAACTCTTTGCCCGGTCGCGCGATCTGGGGCCCCGGCCCTCGGGCGATCTGATGGCCCGGGTGCTGGCGGATGCGGCACAGGTGCAGGTGCAGGTGCTGCGGGCCGCGCCACGCCCGCCCCCGCGCCCCGAACCGCTTGTCATCCGGCCCGCGACCGGTCCGGGGGGCTGGCTGATGGATCTTTTTGGCGGGGCCGGGGCCCTGGCGGGCGTGCTGACCGCCGGGGTCGCCGGTCTGGTGCTGGGCTATGTCCAGCCCGTTGGCCTGTCCTATCTTGGCGCGCTGCTGACCCCTTCCGCCACGGTCAGCCAAAGTCTGGAACTGATGCCGGGGCTTGACGCCCTTCTGACCGAGGAATGACGATGACCCAGGATCCCACCCCGCCCGAGGCTTCCGCCCCGCCTGAGGCTTCCGCCCCGACCAGAACGCTCGGCGTGTCCAAAGCCCTGCGCCTGCTTCTGGCGGTCTCGCTGGCGGCCAATCTGGCCGTGGCGGGCTTTGTCATCGGTCATGCGCTGGACGGCGATGGTCCCGATGGAC
>JANMJC010000261.1:0-4228 GCA_031371185.1 Paracoccaceae bacterium
GATTTTCCCGACTGCCGCGAGAGGGCCGCTTACCGCGCCCCGAAATCGCCCGAGCTGTTGAACGAGTATTTCTGGTTCTGCCGCGACCACATCCGCGAGTACAATCTGAAGTGGAATTTCTTTGGCACGGCCACCGATGAAGAGTTTCAAAAGCTTTTGGAAAAGGACCGGCTGTGGGAACGCGAAACCGTGCCCTTTTCGCGCAAGGACGATGGCCGCGCCTGGGCCCGGCTGGGGGTGAACGATCCCTTGGCGATCCTGGGCGAAAAGGCCACGCAGAACCCCGGCAAGGCCGCCTCCAGCGCCACGCGGAAACTGCCCTCGACCGAGCGCAAGGCGATCGAGATTCTGGATGCCCGCGATACCTGGACCAAGACCGAGATTCGCAAGCAATACAAAGGGCTGGTCAAGGATCTTCACCCGGACATGAACGGCGGGGACCGCAGCGATGAAGACCGCCTGCAAGAGGTGGTCTGGGCCTGGGACCAGATCAAGGACAGTCGGTATTTCAAGGAATAGAACGGTTCGGGGCCCGGTGGGCCTTGGTTGTCCCGGCTTTTCCTTTTCCCGTTCATCCCGCCCGACGAAAGGGCAATGCCCGACCGCCGGGTGGGCAACCAACCGCAGATCTAGGCGGTTTATGGTTCAACCCCTCGCCCGGAAGTTCTGCGGCCAAGAACCCAACACAACACCCGAGGGGGCGGTCCCTTCTCGTCGATTGCAAGGGCAATCGCCTGCCCGGGCAACGGGGCATTGCCCGGGCGGGCTTCGCGCTTGATTCCGGGCAGAAGAAAAGAAAATTGACGGCGATCCCCCCTGTTCAGGGCCGCCCGATCTGCCCGCCACCCACCGCCGCCGGAACTCCGGTGGTCGCGGGGCAGGAGGTGGGCAACCCGCGCGCCACCCGCACCGCCAGATAGGCAAAGGCCTGCGCCTCCAGCATGTCGCCGTTCAGGCCGGCCGCCTCGACCGGGTCAACCGGCGCGGTCAGGCGGGCGCGCAGTTCGGCCATCAAGGCCGCATTGTGCCGACCGCCGCCGCAGACCAGCCAGCGCGTGACCGGGTGGGGGAAATGCTCGGCCCCGCGCGCCACCGCCGCCGCTGCACAAGCCACCAGCGTGCGCGCGGCATCGGCATCTGACAGGTGTGCAACCATGCCCTGCAACTGCGGAAAACCGTTGCGATCCAGCGATTTGGGCGGCATTCTAAAAAAATAGGCGTCCTGCAGGAACCGCGTCACAACCGCCTCATCCGCAAGGCCGGCAGCCGCCAGAGCGCCGCCTGCATCGTGACTTTCCCCAAGCCGCTCCAACATCAGATCATTGACCGGCGCATTGGCCGGGCCGGTGTCAAAGGCCAGAAGCGCGCCGGGATCCTCGGGGCGCACGGCCAGCGGGTCAACCCAGGTGACATTGCCAACCCCGCCGAGGTTCAGGAAGGCCAGGGGCTGCGTTGCGCCGATCTTCCTGGCCAGCGCAAAGTGGTAGAACGGGGCAAGGGGCGCGCCCTGCCCGCCAAAGCGCACATCGGTGCTGCGGAAATCCCAGACCACCGGCAGGCCCAGCACTTGCGCCAGCAACTGCCCGTCGCCCGCCTGATGGGTGCCGCGTCCGCCCGGATCATGCGCCAGCGTCTGGCCGTGAAACCCGGCAATCGCGGCCCCCGAAAACCGCGCCATCACCTGCGCATGGGCCTCTTCCACCACCCGCGCCGCCTCGGCCACCCCGGCATCGCCCGGCCACTGGCCAAAGGCCGCGCGCAGAATCGCCTGTTCGCCCGCCGTATAGGGGCGATAGGACGCCGGGCCGAAGTCGTGGATCTCTTCGCCATTGGTCAGGACCATGGCCGCATCGACTCCGTTCAGCGAGGTGCCCGACATGGTGCCCAAGGCCCAGACCGGCTGATCCTTCACCATCTTCCCCTTGGGCCTCCGCCCCGCTATACACGCCCCGCGATACACGCCCCGAACTAAAGCACGAGAGCGCCATGACCTACCACCCGAAATCAGACTTCATGCATGTGATGATCGCCCGTGGCTTTCTGGCCGACTGCACCGATTATCAGGCGCTGGACGAGACTTTCGCGCGCGGCGTGGTTCCGGGCTACATCGGGTTTGATGCCACGGCGAAATCCTTGCATGTGGGCTCTCTGATCCAGATCATGATGCTGCGCTGGTTGCAGAACTGTGGCGGCAGGCCGATTGTCCTGATGGGCGGGGGCACCACCAAGGTGGGCGATCCGTCGTTTCGCGCCGAAGAACGCCCGCTGCTGACCAACGCCCAGATCGACGACAACATCGCCGGCATCAAGCGCGCCTTTGCGCCCTACGTCACCTTTGGCGACGGGGCGACCGATGCGGTGATGGTCAACAACGCCGAGTGGCTGGACGATCTGAACTATCTGACCTTTCTGCGTGACATCGGGCGGCATTTTTCGGTCAACCGGATGCTGTCGTTTGACTCGGTGAAATCGCGGCTCGACCGCGAACAGTCGCTGTCGTTCCTGGAATTCAACTACATGATCCTGCAGGCCTACGACTTCCTGGAGCTGAACCGCCGCTACGGCTGTGCGGTTCAGATGGGGGGCAGCGATCAGTGGGGAAACATCGTCAACGGCGTCGATCTGACCCGCCGGGTGATCGGGGCCGAGGTGTTCGGGCTGACCTCGCATCTTCTGACCACCAGCGATGGTCGCAAGATGGGCAAAAGCCAGAACGGCGCGGTCTGGCTGAACGCCGACATGACCCCGCCCTACGAGTTCTGGCAATACTGGCGCAACACCACCGATGCCGACGTCGGGCGGTTCCTGAAACTTTATACCGAATTGCCGCTGGAAGAATGCGACCGACTGGGGGCGCTGGCGGGGTCCGAGATCAACGGTGCCAAGGTGGTGCTGGCCAATGCGATCACCACGCTGTTGCATGGGCCTGCGGCGGCGGCGGCGGCCGAGGCGACCGCGCGCGAGGTGTTTGAACATGGCGGCGTGGGCGACGATCTGCCCACGGTGCGCATCGCGGCCAGCGAGTTGGGCGACGGTGTGGGCATCGTGCAGTTGTTCGTGCGCGCCGGGCTGTCGGCCTCGGGCAAGGACGCCAAGCGGCTGATCCAGGACGGCGGGGCGCGGGTCAATGACGAGGTCGTCACCGACACCGCGCTGCGCTACGGCGCGGGCCAGTTGGTGGAACCGCTGAAACTGACGGCGGGGCGCAAGCGTCATGCGCTGGTGGTGATCGACTGAAACGGAAGGGTGCTTGACGGGACTGGCCTTCGCTTTTCGGCTCGCACCCCGAAAGGGCAACGCCCGACCGCCGGGGGGGCAAGCAACCAGGGTTCTCGCGCGGTTTATGGTTCAGCCGATCCTACAGATATTCTGCCGGTGACGTTGCAAAATGCCCGCCTGTGGGGGCGGTCCCTTCTCGTCGATTGCAAAGGCAATCGCCTGTCAGGCAACGGGGCATTGCCCGGCGGGCTTTGCGCTTGATTCCGGGCGGAAGAAGCAGACATGGGTCTGACAAGAACCACCCCGTTCTGGCACGGGATCAGCCCTGGCAAGTCGTCCAATGGTCGGAAATGTCTAAAGAAAAGGCCCAAGGGATCAAATCCCTTGGGCCTTTTCCACTTGTCCGAACCCGGACGTATTCAGAAACCTGGCCGGCCTACTCTTGAACCGTGACTTTCATCATCATGTCCGGCTCGCTCACTTCGCCGTTTTCCCCCTCGCCCAGCTTGATCTGATCGACCACGTCCATGCCGGAAATCACCTTGCCGACCACGGTATATTGGCCGTTCAGGAACTCTCCGGGGGCGAACATGATGAAGAACTGGCTGTTCGCTGAATTGGGGTCTTGCGCCCGGGCCATGCCGACGATGCCGCGATCAAACGCGATGTCCGAGAATTCGGCCGGAAGGTCGGGCATGTCCGACCCGCCCATGCCCGCCATCGACAGATCGCCGCCCGCCTTGCCGTATTGCACGTCGCCGGTCTGGGCCATGAAGCCTTCGATCACGCGGTGAAACACGACCCCGTCATAGGCGCCCGATTTGGCCAGCGCGATGATCTGTGCGACATGCAACGGGGCCTTGTCGATGGCCAGATCAATCACGACCTGACCATTCGCCACGCCCGTCACGTCGATCACCAGATTCGGCCCCGGTCCGTCGCCCTCGGCAAAGGCCGGAGCGGCGATCAGGGTGAGGACCGCGTACAGCGTTTTATTGAACATCTGCGG
>JANMJC010000276.1:0-6469 GCA_031371185.1 Paracoccaceae bacterium
ACCGCGCGTTAGGCCGATGGGTGCCGGAGGCGCCGGTCACGCCGGCTCACGCGGACGTGACCGAACGGGCGGGGCGGGTAGGGCAGAGGCTGCGGCGCGACAGGGTCAGGGTGGCGAGGGCGGGGTGCGAAGGGGGTCACGAACCGGCCACAGGCAGGGAAGTGTCACCGCCGGGTTCGGGTTGGGGGCGGTGAGGGCCGGTGGGATTTGCCGGTGGAAATCTGACCAGAAACAAGCCGTGCTGCGTGCTGTGTCGGCGAATTGTTTGGACGGTGGAAAACTTGCTGATTTTTTTCACCCCCAAAGCGGGAAGAGCCTTCCCGGAACCAAACTTCGCTGACTTGGTTCCTTGAACGCAGCTGATGAAAGGGCGATCCCCCCCGTGGGGGCGATCGGACATTGCCCGGTGCGCGCAGCACTTGATTCCGGGCGACAGAAACAGATCTGGATCCGCTCTGGACTATCCCGCTTCAAGCTTGCCAAGCGGATCCGCAATTGCAGCACTTGGCTGCGGTCACCATGATTTACGAGAAAACGGTTGCCGATAGGGACGTCCCGCCAGACAAAATCGCCCCGGTGGCCTTTGCACCGCCAATTCCAACTTTTGACAGCCCCATTCTCCTGGAAACGCCGCCAGCAGACTGGCAGCGCGGGCAAATCATTTTCGGGTTGCATAAGGGGGCAAGGTCCTTGGCCAAGCAATCCCCCTTGCTCCAAGTGGCGTTTTGCCAACCTGAGGAAACCGGGCAGCGCGCGCAAGGAGTTGGTTCGGGTTCCCTCCCCTAAACCAACCGTTCAACCTCTTTCGCCGCCCGCACGAAATCCGCAAACAGCGGATGCGGGGCGAAGGGTTTGCTTTTCAACTCGGGGTGAAACTGCACGCCGATGAACCAGGGATGGTCGCGCACTTCCACGATCTCGGGCAATTTGCCGTCCGGGCTCATCCCTGAAAACATCAGCCCGCATTTTTCCAGCCCCGCGATGTATTTGGCGTCCACCTCGTAGCGATGCCGATGGCGCTCCTCGATCACGGTCGAGCCATAGATCCCGGCCACGCGTGACCCCGGTTTCAAATTCGCCGTATAGGCGCCCAGACGCATGGTGCCGCCCTTGGCATCATCCGCCTTGCGCCGCACGGTGTGGTTGCCCTGCACCCATTCCTTCAGGTGATAAACCACGGGCGTAAAACGCTTTTCTCCGGCCTCGACGTCAAATTCCTCGGACCCGGCATTGGCAAGGCCCGCCAGATTGCGGCTGGCTTCGATCACCGCCATCTGCATGCCCAGACAGATGCCCAGATAGGGGATCTTCTTTTCGCGGGCGAATTGGGCGGCCTTGATCTTGCCCTCGGTGCCGCGCTCGCCAAAACCGCCGGGCACCAGAATGGCGTGGAAGTTTTCCAGCCAGGGGCCGGGGTCTTCGCGTTCAAAGATCTCGGCGTCGATCCATTCGGCGCGCACCCGGGTGCGGTTGGCCATGCCGCCATGGGTCAGCGCCTCGGCGATGGATTTGTAGGCGTCTTCCAGCTGGGTGTATTTGCCGACAATGGCCACGCGCACCTCGCCCTCGGCATGGGTCAGACGGTCCATCACATCGGTCCAGCGCGCCAGGTTCGGCTTGGGCGCGGGCGAGATGCCGAAGGCGTCCAGCACCGCCTGATCCAGCCCGGCCTGATGATAGGCCAGGGGAGCGTTGTAGATGGTTTTCAGGTCATAGGCCGGAATGACGTGTTCCTTGCGGACGTTGCAGAACAGCGCGATCTTGGCCAGTTCCTTGTCGGGGATCGGGTGTTCGGACCGGCAGACCAGAACATCCGGCGCAAGGCCGATGGATTGCAATTCCTTGACCGAATGCTGAGTCGGCTTGGTCTTCAACTCGCCGCTGGCAGCCAGATAGGGCAAGAGCGTCAGATGCATCAGGATCGACTGGCCGCGCGGGCGTTCATGGATGAACTGGCGGATCGATTCAAAGAACGGCAGGCCCTCGATATCGCCCACGGTTCCGCCGATCTCGCACAGCATGAAATCAACCTCTTGGTCGCCGATGCGCAGGAAGTCCTTGATTTCGTTGGTGACATGCGGGATCACCTGAATCGTCTTGCCCAGATAGTCGCCGCGCCGCTCTTTTTCCAGCACGTTGGAATAGATCCGCCCCGACGAGATGCTGTCTGTCTGGCGCGCGTGAACCCCGGTAAAGCGTTCGTAATGGCCCAGGTCCAGATCGGTTTCAGCGCCGTCGTCGGTGACGAAGACCTCGCCATGCTCGAACGGTGACATCGTGCCGGGGTCGACGTTCAGATAGGGGTCAAGCTTGCGCAGGCGAACCGTATAGCCGCGCGCCTGCAACAGCGCCCCAAGGGCCGCCGAGGCCAGACCCTTGCCAAGCGAAGACACCACGCCGCCGGTGATGAAGATATAGCGCGCCATTCGGGGTCTCCGTGGTTTCGGTTGCGTGCGATTCGGGCCTTGCGGAATCACACCATCACGGGAGTTGAGCAGTAGCCTAGACCAAGGCAAAGCGCAACCGGACCCCAAGATGCTGTCGCAACTTCCGTCAGAACGGCTAGATTTGGGGTCGGATCAGGGCGCGGGTGCCGTCGCCGGGGCGGTGCCGGTGGCAGGATCGACCGCCGGGGCGGTGGCAGGATCCGGCGCGGGCGGCGGCGTGGCGGGCGCATCGGTGGACAGCGGTGCGGTCAGGTCGCCCGTCAGGCCGCTGTCGGTCGCGGGGGCCTTGACGGCGGCGGGATCGGTCGCGATCTGGTCAACAAGCGAGCCCGCCCCGGCCTTCTGGGCGGCAATCACCGTCAGGGCGATCGAGGTGGCGATGAACATGCCCGCGATGATCCAGGTCAGTTTCGACAGCGCGGTCGCCGCCGAGCGTGCCGACATGGCCCCGCCCTGCGAAGAAAGCCCGCCCCCTTCGGAGCGTTGCAGCAACACGATCCCGATCAACAGGAAAGACAGGATCAGGTGGACGGTTAGGACAACGGTTTCCATGGGCGCATTTCTTGGCTGGCGATGACGCGCCTATCTAGGCGCATCCGCCCGCTGCCGCAACCCCGTTTCAGCGCGCAAACGCCTCGGGAAGGGCCGGTTCGACCGCTTCGGGCGATGCCCCGTCATCGGCATCCTGCTTGAACGGCGGCGGATCGTGATCCGGGCCCCGGCCACCATTACCAGCGCCGGAATGGTCAAAAGCGCCGATCGCCCCTTACCCGGCCGAATGGAGGGGGTGGCGCGCGCCTTGGTGACGAGCGTGACGGCAGGCGTCTTGCGGACCGGCAAGGGACTTGCAGGCCGCCGGCTTTGACAAGCGTTGCAGCCAGCGCCCGGTCAGGACGGGTTTTCGCAGACCGCCGACAGTTTGTTGCCGTCGGGGTCGCGCAGGTAACAGGCGTAAAAATGCGGGCCATAGGGGCGCAGGCCGGGTGCGCCCTCATCGGTGCCACCGGCGGCCAGACCTGCGGCATGAAAGGCATCGACAGCCGCGCGGGTGGCGGCGGCAAGAGCGGGCATGGAGCCGTTGCCCACGGTGGCAGGGGCGCCGTCATAGGGCCTGGTGACCCAAAACCGGATCCGCTCGGGCGCGGGGGCGCCATAGCCAACCTCCTCGGTCTCTTCGGCGCGCAAGACCAGGCCAAGGGTGGGCATGACCGCATCGTAAAAACGTTTGGCGACGGGCAGGTTGTTGGTGCCAAGGGTTATGTAGTGGAACATCATGCGCATCCTTTGTGAACCAGATGGAAGTCGGAACGGGTCGGGCTTCGGGCTTTCAGTCCTGAACCTCGTCGACGGTGGCCTGGCCCGACAATTTTTGCCGGATGATCGACCACGACAGGCCAATGCCCATGATCAGGGCCAGTGCGACCAAAGCGAGCCAGGTGTTCAGCGTGGGATTGTCCAGCGACAGAACACCCCAGTCGATCAGCACCCACAGCCCCGCCCCCAGAATGGCGGCCAGCATCAAGACGCCCAGTGCCCCGATCGAGCGCAGGGTGGACATGACGAAGATCAGGAAGCCGACCGCCAGCAGCAGCCCCAGAAAGATCGCCAACGGCATCTGCTCGGGCCAGTTTACGTTGACCCAGTGGATATAGTTCCACTGCGTCGGGTTGTAAGTGGCCGCCAGCAGCGCGAAAGCCCCGGCAAAGCGCAGTAAAATCCCCATGTCCGCTCCTGTTCTTTTTCCCCTTGGTGGCCCAAGAACGGCGCCCTGTCAAAGGGGGCCGCATCCCGGTCTGTGCCGAAGGCGGCTTGCGGGGGCGATTTAGCGGTTTCAACCGGGGCGCAAGGTCGCTATAGCACAGTCGGTTTTTCCGCACATCAAAAGGATGCACCATGGCCAATGTCGTCGTCGTCGGCGCCCAATGGGGCGACGAGGGGAAGGGCAAGATCGTTGACTGGCTGTCGGAACGCGCCGATGTGATCGCGCGTTTTCAGGGCGGGCACAACGCCGGGCACACCTTGGTCATCGACGGCAAGGTCTATAAGCTGTCGCTGTTGCCCTCGGGGATCGTGCGCGGCGGCAAGCTGTCGGTCATCGGCAATGGTGTGGTGGTGGACCCCTGGCACCTGGTGATGGAAATCGACAAGCTGCGCGCGCAGGGCGTTGATATCACGACGGAAAACCTGATGGTGGCCGAAAACGCCAGCCTGATCCTGCCGATTCATGGCGAGTTGGACCGCGCCCGCGAAGGTCAGGTCGGGGTGGCCAGGATCGGCACGACCGGGCGCGGCATCGGTCCGGCCTATGAAGACAAGGTCGGCCGCCGCGCCATTCGCGTCGCCGATCTGGCGGACGAGGAAACTCTGGTCACGCGGGTTGACCGGCTGATGGGCCATCACGACGCGCTGCGCCGGGGGTTGGGGGTTGATCCCATCGACCGCGACGCGCTGCTGGCCGCCCTGCGCGCGATTGCGCCGCAGGTCCTGCCCTATGCCAAGCCGGTGTGGAAGGTGCTGACCGAGGCGCGCCGCGCCGGCAAGCGCATCCTGTTCGAAGGGGCCCAAGGCGCGCTTCTGGACATTGATTTCGGCACCTATCCCTATGTCACCTCGTCCAACGTCATCGCCGGGCAGGCGGCAACGGGCGTCGGCCTTGGCCCGACTGCGATTGATTTCGTGCTGGGCATCGTCAAGGCCTACACCACGCGGGTCGGCGAAGGCCCGTTTCCGGCGGAATTGTTCGATGCCGATGGCGAAAGGCTGGGGCAGCGGGGCCATGAGTTTGGCACCGTGACGGGGCGCAAGCGGCGCTGCGGCTGGTTCGATGCGGTGCTGGTGCGCCAGACCTGCGCCACAAGCGGCGTGTCGGGCATCGCGCTGACCAAGCTGGACGTTCTGGATGGCTTCAAGACGCTGAAGATCTGCGTCGGCTACGAGTTGGACGGGGTGCGGATGGATTATCTGCCCATCGCCGCCAACCATCAGGCGCGCTGCCGGCCCATCTATGAAGAAATGGAAGGCTGGAGCGAGACCACGGCAGGGGCCCGGTCGTGGTCACAACTGCCGGGGGCGGCGATCAAATATGTCCGGCGGATCGAGGAATTGATTCAATGCCCCGTCGCCCTACTTTCCACCTCGCCCGAGCGAGACGACACCATCCTTGTAACCGACCCCTTCGCGGATTGACCCGGCACGGACTGGCCCTTTTCGGCGCGTTTCGGGCGTTCGGGCCTCAGGGGGCGGCGGAACAGCGGCCGGTTCAGGAACGGGGACAGCGTTTTTTGGAGAGACCGATGAGCCTGAGTTACGCGACCCGCCGCCGCCTGTCCTTGCTGATCCTTCTGGTCGGGTTGCCGGTCTACATCGTGGCGGCGGTGACGGTGGTCGGCTGGCTGGATCGCCCGTCCTTCGGGGTTGAACTGGCGGTTTACCTCGGGCTGGGGCTGGTCTGGATCCTGCCCTTCCGGGCGGTCTTTCGCGGTGTCGGACAGCCGGACCCTGACGCCAGAACCCCTGATCAGCCGCCTTCGGACCGACTCTAGGGCAGGCCAGGGCGCAGCAGGGACCAAACGCAGCGCAATTGGGGGGGGGGCCGGGAAGACCCCCGTCGCCCCCGCCTGACCCCGTCCCAAGGCTCGCGTTGAATAATCGCACGGGTTTTCAAGGGGAGGCTCCCCAAACCTGCCGCGACAGGCAGGCCCTATCGGACCCGGAAACCGGCGTCGCGGGCTCCCGCCGTCCCGTCGCCCGCCTTCCAGTTTCCCTGTGATCCCCGAAACTGACAGGCCGATCCGGCACCCCCCTTCCCCTTCGTGAGAAGGGGATGGGGGTGGGGGCCTTACCAAAAACATCGGGCGAAAGAGCGCAGAAGCCCTTTCGCCCGACAGCCGGGGTCTGAGTGGCAGTCTCAGCCGGCGAACTTTTTCGCTTCTGTCATCAGGTGCGATGCGGCCCCGACCGAGTACATGCCCCGGCGCTGCTTTTGCAGACGGCCCTCGCGCAGAAGGTCGCCAAATTCGATC
>JANMJC010000300.1:0-2792 GCA_031371185.1 Paracoccaceae bacterium
GACAGGCGGCCCATAGACAGGGTCGGAAATATCAAAAAACGCCTCGGGAACGTCAAATACTACAGCCGCATTCTATTTCATCGTCTGGTCAACTTCGAGAAGGTCGTTTTCCAAGCGCGAGAACACCGCTTGAGCAAGACCCATCTTCTTCGCCGATTCGGTTTGCGTGAATCCTCGAAAGTGCCGCGCAAGGCGCAGCAGGTCACCGAAACTGGCCATAATTACTTGCCTTTTGTTTCGTTTTCGGAGGGCAGCGATTTCGGGGTGACGAGCGGCGGCTCGTCGTCCGGCGCTGCTTGGAATGGCAACGGGATTGCGCCAGTTGCGGGCTCGCCGGGATCAATCTCATATGACCACAGAAGGTTGTCGCCATCGCGGGCGACCACAAGAACGCTCTCAACCGCGGAGCCAAGAAGATCAGGCGTCCAGATAAATTCAATCTTCGCGGCTGCCGGTGGCAGGCCAGGAAGTGAGTGCTGGGCGTCTACGAAATCCAAGACAGCTTGGGTTCGGATATTTTGTCCGAGATTGTCCTCGTCGCCTTTCTTGAATCTGCCGATCACTACATCACCAAAGCAAAATTTGACCGTTTGAACTTGGTCAATAATGCGAACAGTCGGGTCTGAACCGAACACCGTCAGCGCACACCGAGCAATGGCATCAAATACATAGTTGGAAATCGTCCTTGGATATAGGACCGGGGCATAGCCTTTTGCTGCTCGGCACTCTGCGAGCGAAAGTCACTCAGCAAACCCGGAAATTACCGCAGACCTGATCCTGGCATGATACGGCTCAAGCGCCATCCTTACATCATCCTCCGAAAACTGATCCACTTCCTGCCGTTTCCAAGCATTCTACACAGGAAATCTGCAAAATCAACCGCATTTATTCAAATCCTATTTTAGTTAATGATATCAATATATTGTTGCCGCAACCTAAGCTGTATTGACCTGCGATCCCTTCAATATCCTGACCCGTGCGCCTTACATCGTTGGTCCCTCGTGCCTTGGCAGGGGGTGGGCCGCTCAGAACCGTTCGCCGAACTATGCCGGTGGAGATGTTTGCGACGAAGTTATTCTGACCGAACTGATTTTCGCCAGACATCAACAATCGGAAGCCAGAGGAACGGAACGGGACCGGAACAAGAAACGTGAAAACCAAAGTGAAAACCCCCTGCGGCAGGGCCTTGCGGTATCGGCTAACCTATTGATTTTAATGGTGCCCAGAGCCGGAATCGAACCAGCGACACGCGGATTTTCAATCCGCTGCTCTACCGACTGAGCTATCTGGGCGCCGTGATGGCTTTTGGCCTTCGGTGGGCGGGTGATACGTCAGGGCAGGGGGGCTGTCCAGAGGGGTTGCGCCAAAAATTTCGGGCGGCGCGTCATTGCGGGCGGCGGGGTGGCGTGTCGTCCGACCCGTCATCCGGACTTTCGTCATCGCTGGCGGGCGCGGGCAGGACGTAGCTTTCGTTCAGCCAGCGGCCGAGATCGATGTCGGCGCAGCGGCGCGAGCAAAAGGGGCGGTAGCGGGGGTCGCTGTCCTTGGCGCAGATCGGGCAGGGCATGGGGTCACTCCCTCGGCAGCAGCCCGCTCAGGGGCCAGCGGTCGCGTTTGCGGGTCATCTCGAACAGGCCAAGGCTGGTCCAGCCGGCAAGGTTGGTTTCAGCCGCCTCGGTCTTGAAGGCGGCGCGGATCACCTGATCCAGGATGTTGCGGTCCTTTTTCGGCATCGGCGCGAAATCGACCACGACCTGGCCGCCGAGGCCGCGCAGGCGCAGCTGGCGCGGCAGGTCGCGGGCGGCTGCGATGTTGACCTTCAGGCTGGCGGCGGGCGACGTGTCGGGTCCGGTGTTGACATCGACGGCAACCAGCGCGCGGGTGGGTTCGATCATCATGGTGCCGCCCCCGCCCAGATCGACCCGGGTCTGCAGCAGGGCGTCGATCATCTCCAGCACGTTTTCGGCGGCAAAGCCCTGTTCGATCACCGCATCCGGGGCCGGATCGGCCCAGTCGCGCCAGGCGGTTTCATGCGCGCCAGCACCTTCGACCAGCAGTTCGGGGCCACCCTTGAGATCGGCCAGCACCGCCTGGGCCAGATCGCGCATCGCGGTGATGTCCTCGGCAATCTCCTCGGCCTCGGCCAGTGCTGCGGCAGAGCGCAGGATGAGGCCCAGATCGTCCGCCGCGCCGTCCATGGCAGCGGCAACCACGTCCTGCAGTTCGGTGCGCCGCGCCTCGTCCTTGATGCGGCGCGTGATGTTCAACCCGGGGGCGCCGGGCGTCACGATGGCGAGGCGCGACTTGAACAGCAGCCGCGTGGTGACGGGCAGGGCCTTGCCGGGCTCGGCGGGACCCGAGACCTGCACGATCACCGGCTGACCGGGGGCGAGGCCGTCGGTCTGGCGCAGAAAGCCCGCGCCTTCGGGCAGTTTCACGAACATGCCGCCCTGACCCTTCATTGGCCGGTCAGCGACGGCGCGGTAGATCGCGCCGGGCAGGGCGGTGTCGTCGCCGGGGTCGATCAGCAACTCCTCCAGCCGCCCGTCCACGATCAGGGCGGCCGCTGCCTGACCGCCCAGACTGTCCAGAACCACGATTCGGGTCATGCCTGTCTCCAAAGCGGGTAGCCCGCCGCTTGCAAGAGGGCTGCGGTTTCGGCCAAAGGCAGGCCGACGATGCCGGTGAAGGACCCGGATATCCATGGGATGAAAGCGCCCGCCACCCCTTGGATCGCATAGCCGCCCGCCTTGCCCTGCCATTCGCCGCTGGCCAGATAGGCGTTCAGTTCA
>JANMJC010000307.1:0-3085 GCA_031371185.1 Paracoccaceae bacterium
GGGGGCGGTGGGGACGTACCACAAAAGGGCGCAAAGCGTGGCGAATTGCAGCGGGAACCAGATCAGGGTGATCGCGCGATACCAGCCCAGTTGATCCTGCGGGGTCTCGGGGTCGGGATTGCTTGTCTTAAGGCCGCTCAACGCATCCAGCACGGTGAACATGCCCCAGGAATAGGCGGGCAGAAGCAGGGTCGTCAGCCCGCCGGTCGTGGCCCCGATCCAGGCGACGGGGATCATGCCAAGCGAACTCCAGAACGGCAGGGCGCTGGAAAGGCGGGCGATTTCGGGGCGGGTGGGCAGATCGGTCATGGCTTTGCCTTTGGTTTTCGACAACGTAGCGGGGAAAACACTCGGTGGAAAGCCGAGGAACGGCCTTGCTCAGGCCATCGGGCCCTGCGCCAGCAGAAGGGCCTTTTTCATCAGGGTCGGCAGGCCCGAGGGTGAAATCTGGCGAAAACTGCCCCGCGCGGGGTTGGCTCCGGGGGGGGCCGTGGCGCTTTGGATCTGCAGCACCAGATGGAAATGCGTGAAGGTGTGGCGCACCTCTCCGGCAAGGCGCCACGGCAGCGCCAGAGGCTCAGGTCCGCCCTGCCCGTCCCAGCCGTCGCCCGGCAGGCCCGGCATGCCGCCCAGAAGGCCGCGCGGCGGGCGGTCTTCGATCAGCACCGCGCCGTCGCCTTGACGGGCGACCCAGACCACGCCCTGACGGGTGGGCTTGGCCGCTTTGGCGGCTTTGGCGGGCAGGGCTGCCGCAATCCCAAGGGCGCGGGCGCGGCAGGGCTGCGCCAGCGGGCACAGGCCACAGGCCGGATTGCGCGGCGTGCAGATCGTGGCGCCCAGATCCATCATCGCCTGAGCGTGATCTCCGGGGCGGGACTGCGGGGTCAGCGTCGCGGCAAGGGCGACCAGTTCGGGTTTGGCCTTGGGCAGCGGGGTTGTGACGGCGAACAGCCGGGCCACGACCCGCTCCACATTGCCATCCACAACGGTTGCGGGCTGGTTGAAGGCAATCGCGGCCAGGGCTGCGGCGGTATAGGGGCCGATGCCGGGCAAGGCGCGCAGGGCGGCTTCGGTGGCCGGAAAGCCCCCCAGGGCCGTGACCGCACGCGCGCATTTCAGCAGGTTGCGGGCGCGGGCGTAATAGCCAAGCCCGGCCCATTCGGCCATCACGGCGGCATCGGGGGCTGCGGCCAGCGCCTGCACGTCCGGCCAAAGGGTGGTGAAACGGTGGAAATAGGCCCGGACCGACGCCACGGTGGTTTGTTGCAACATCACCTCGGACAGCCAGACGCGGTAGGGGTCGGCGGCAAGGACCGACCCCGGCGGCACGCGCCAAGGCAGATCGCGGGCGTGCGCGTCGTACCAGTCAAGCAGGGTGTCAGAAAGGCTGGGCAAAGAGGGACCTTTGGGCTGAGCGTCGGGGTGGAGTGTAGGGGTTGCCCGGCAAAGGTCCAGCCTTGGGGCGCAGGATCGGGCGCTTGGCTGTGATGCCGCGCCGGGCGGGGCCAGGACGACGATTTCTGGTTGTGGGGGCGGGGTCGCGATGGTTAACCTGTTGTCAAGCCTGACGCAGGACACTGCGCAGGCCCGCGCCGCCAAGGCCGCGCGCAGCAGACTTTGGTGCGGGGTGCGATGAACCATCTTTACTATGGCGACAACCTGTCGGTGCTGCGCGACAGCCTGCGCGACGAGACGGTGGACCTGATCTATCTGGATCCGCCGTTCAATTCCAACGCCAGCTAAAACGTGCTGTTCAAGGGCCCCGCCGACACCGATTCAGCCGCGAAGATCGAGGCGTTTGACGACACCTGGCATTGGAACGATTCTGCCGAGGCGGCCTTTGGCGATGTGATGCGCGGCGGGACTGCGTCAGGGAATAGCACGCTTCAAGGGCAGCACGTTTGACTGCGAATGGTTCGAGTATGTATCCCAGGTTGGCGTGTATTCATCGGCTTGATTTCCCCAAACCGTCCAACCGATCCGGGGCCCACGCGCGAACATTTCCAACCTTGGTCCCGGGCTGCATCCTTCGATCAGCGGATACTGTTCGTCTGGTTTGCGGCTGTGTTCGCGCTTTTGCATCGAAATGATGTTTTCTTGCGTTCGTCCCAGATCCAGCGTCCGCGCATTTTTCCCGCGTACTCCAAACAGGAGCACCTCGGTGACGTTGCGAAAATAGAACCCGACGCCTCGACGATCCGGGCCGCCATCTTTTCGGATCTTGTACCAGATGATGTTGCTTTTGTAGCTAAACCCCCAATTTTCCATCACTTTCAGCCCTTCCGGCAGCAAGGCATTGGGCACCCACAAATACAAATGCGCTGTGTCTGCAACAATGGCTTCCACCGGAAGATCGCAGATTTCACGCAAGGTCATTGTCGGGTAACGCGACAGCCGCTTATGCTCGGGCGCCATTTTTCCGGTACGATTTTGGAACTGCCACGGCGGATCGGCCAAGACGGTCTTGAACCGAACCTTGCCAGCTTTTTCGATCAGATCGTCGGCTGCGGTTGTCATGCGTCGTCCTCTACCACGAGTGATTTCGAAATTCCAAACACCAGAAGCGGGCAACCTGCGCCACCGCCACCTTCGATTCTTGGTATCAGCTTGGACATGTGGGTGGTCGAGTTTCCGTATGAGGACCCTTTCCCAAGATCGTTAAAGATTTCTTGCAGAGAGTCCGCCCGCGTGATGATGACCCCAACGCTGACCGCCCGAAGGTCGAAGAGCAGGCGGAAGTTGTTCAAATCACGATCAAAGAACGGGTCCTTGTTGTTCCATTCGACTTCTAACCCCACCTCATTCTTGAAACAGTCGACCGCGTGTGTTGGGGCGTCGTACTCCTGATCGTCGACCTTGATACGGGTTGCAAACGACCTACACACCCACCCTCGTTGTATGAGGCCACCGTCCAGGGCGCCTGCGACGAGAGACTTCGAACCGCCAGGCTGCACGATGTGACTTCTACGCAGGCGAAACTCGACGAGCACCTCGAGAATCTCCGACCATTCCGTCTGGAAATCTGATGAGAGGACGGCCACAGCGTGACGCCAATCATGAATCTCGTAGTGGTTGCGGACGAACG
>JANMJC010000346.1:0-3840 GCA_031371185.1 Paracoccaceae bacterium
AGCGTCTTGCCGCTGTCCACCAGATCGTCGATGATCAGCACACCCTCGCCCTGATCGCCCATCACATCGGCATGCGGCGCCTTGATCACGCGCGAGATGCCCTGATCCTGATGGTCATAGCTTTTGACCGAAATCGTATCGACGACCCGCACATCCAGTTCGCGCGACACGATCATCGCGGGCACCAGACCGCCGCGCGTGATGGCCACCACGGCGTGCCAGGTGCCATTGTCCGGCCCGCGCCCCGAAAGACGCCAGGCAAGGGCCCGGGCATCGCGGTGGATCTGGTCCCACGAGACATGAAAGCCTTTTTCATGCGGCAAACGGTCGTTCATGGCATTCCCCTCAGGTGGTGGCGAGTTTCAGGCCCAGCGCGGCAAGCATGCCGCCAAAGGCCCGGTCGATGATGGATTTCAGGCCGACATAGCCCAGGCGCGTCCGATCGGCGGCAAAGATGCGCGCGACAAGACTGCACCACAGCGTTTCGTTGAACAACACCGCCAGCAGGACCGCGCCGTACTGCCAGGGGGCGGTGCCTGCGGGCACCGTGCCGATGAAGATGGCCGAAAACATCGCGACGGTCTTGGGGTTGGTCAACTGGGTGGCCACGCCTTTCCAGACGGCGGCCACCGCCCCGCGCGGGATCTGCGAGGCCTGGCTCATGTCCAGCGGCTGATCCGCGCCGCGCCACATCTGCACCGCCAGATACAAAAGATAGACCGCCCCGACCCCCTTGAGCCCCCACATCAGCACCGGCGCGCCCTGAAGCACGATGGCCAGCCCCGACATGGCGGCACCGGCCCAGAACACCCCGCCGATGCCGATGCCGAGCGCCAGAAAGAACCCGGTCCGCCGCCCCTCGGTCAAGCCGGTGCGCGCGGCCATCAGAACCGCCGGACCCGGGCTTATCGAGGCCATCAGATGCAGGACATAGATGGTCGCGAACCCGGCGAGCGTCATCCGGCGTCCTTTTTGGTGGCGTCGATGTCCGGCGCATCCACCGCCTTCATGCCGACCACATGATAGCCCGCATCGACATGCAGGTTTTCCCCCGTGGTGCCCGACCCCAGATCGGACAGCAGATACAGCGCGGCCTTGCCGACCTCTTCCTGCGTCACGTTGCGGCGCAGGGGCGAATTCAGCTCGTTCCATTTCATGATATAGCGGAAATCGCCGATGCCAGAGGCCGCCAGTGTCTTGATCGGACCGGCGGAAATCGCGTTGCAGCGGATGCCGTCGCGGCCCAGATCTTCCGCGATATACTTCACCGAAGCCTCTAGAGCGGCCTTGGCCAGCCCCATCACGTTGTAATGCGGCATGACCTTTTCCGCGCCGTAATAGGTCAGCGTCAACAGGCTGCCCCCGGGGTTCATCATCGCCGCCGCCCGCGCGCAGACCGCCGTGAACGAATAGACCGAGATATCCATCGTCAGCAGGAAATTGGCGCGCGAGGTATCGACATAACGCCCGCGCAACTCGGCCTTGTCGGAAAAGCCGATGGCATGGACCAGAAAGTCGATCTTGCCCCATTTCTCGGCCAGACGGGCGAACAGCGCATCCATCGAGGCCTCGTTGGCCACATCGCATTCCACCATCTCGTCCATGCCGATCTGGGCGATCAAGGGCTCGACCCGCTTTTTCAGCGCCTCGCCCTGATAGGAAAAGGCGATCTCGGCCCCTTGCGCGGCAATCGCCTGCGCGATCCCCCAGGCGATGGACTTGTCATTGGCAAGACCCATGATCAGGCCGCGCTTTCCCGCCATCAGTCCCGCCATCTGTGCCGTTGACATTCCCGTTCCCCCGCTACTTTTGTTGCAGTTGGTTTAGGCGAAAGGTTGGCGTCCTTCAAGGGCGCAGCCGGGGGCCGGGCCAGGGCGCGAGGAGCGGCGGATGAGCGACAGGACGGGAATTTTTTCAGGCGACGACCCCTTTGTCATCGCGCGCGACTGGCTGACGGCAGCCGAAGCGTCGGAAGTGAACGATCCCAACGCCATCGCGCTGGCCACGGTGGATGACACCGGTCTGCCCAACGTGCGCATGGTCCTGTTGAAAGAGATCGAGGACGCGGCCTTTGTGTTCTACACCAATTACGGCAGCGCCAAGGGTCAGGTACTGGCCGCCTCGGGCAAGGCTGCCTTCGTGATGCACTGGAAATCGCTGCGCCGTCAACTGCGGGTGCGCGGGGTGGTGTCGCGCGAAGAGGGTTCACAGGCGGATGCCTACTATGCCTCGCGCTCGTTGCAGTCGCGGCTTGGGGCCTGGGCCAGCGCGCAGTCGCAACCCCTTTCGTCGCGTAGCGCGCTGATGGCCGATGTGGCCAAAGTCACCCTGCAACAGGGTCCGAACCCCAAACGCCCGCCCTTCTGGGGCGGTTTCCGTCTGGCACCCTTGGAAATCGAATTCTGGGCCGATGGGGCGTTCCGCCTGCATGACCGGTTTCGATGGAGTCGCGAAAGCCTTGACAAGGAATGGAAAATTCAACGCCTGAATCCCTGACCGTTCACGAAGCGTGAATGGAACCCTTTGGCCGCCTGTCCGAAAATACAGTGTCCTGTCCGAATTCTGTCTCTTGAATCTTCCCCGGATATGCTCGCAAAAGTGTGAATGGGGCTTGTCTGGGGATGTGGCCTGAGAATGAATGTAGAAGAAATGGACCTGCAGACCCTGCAGGGACGCGTCAAGTGGTTTGATCCTTCCAAGGGTTTCGGCTTTGTTGTTGTCGAAGGCTCCGAGGCGGACATCTTGTTGCACGCGAATGTGTTGCGGAACTTCGGCCAGGGATCTGTTGCCGATGGCTCGGGCATCACGATCAAGGTTCAGGCAACCAACCGGGGGGTGCAGGCCGTCGAGGTTCTGGCGATCGAACCGCCGCCGTCCAGCGGGCTGAACCTGGTGGAAATGGCCGGCGAGGGCCCCGAGACCGATCTTTCGGTCTTGCCCCTGGAACCGGCACGGGTCAAATGGTTCGACAAGAGCAAGGGCTTCGGCTTTGCCAATGTGTTCGGACGGCCGGAAGATGTCTTCGTCCACGTCGAGGTCCTGCGCTTTTCGGGTTTTGCCGATTTGCAGGCAGGAGAAGCGGTATGTCTGAAGATCATGGACGGTCGGCGCGGACGCATGGCCGTGCAGGTCCTTCCCTGGGACATGGCCTGCAGGCTTTAGGTCTGGCGGGCATCGTCGCGGTTCTTGCCGCAACCGCAGCCCTGGGCCAGCCGACCTGCGATGTCCGCTCGGTCTTTCTGCGCAGTCCCGAAGGCACCGTGGTGCGGTTCTCGGTCGAGATTGCCGATGACGAAGGCGAACGCGCCGAAGGACTGATGAACCGCGAGACGATGGCGGCGTCGAAGGGCATGCTCTTTGTCTATGCGGCCCCCCGGCATGTGACCTTCTGGATGAAGAACACCCTCATTCCGCTGGACATGCTGTTTGTCGACCCGGCGGGACAGGTCCTGCAGGTGCATCCGATGGCTAGGCCGCTGGATCTGACCGCGATCGACGGCGGCAAGGGCGTTCAGTTCGTGCTGGAAATCAACGGTGGCATGGCCGCGCAACTGGGCCTGAAGCCTGGATCGGTTTTGCGCCATCCGGCGATTGACCAAAGCCGGGCACTCTGGCCCTGCACGCCGTAAGCTCTCTGACAGGGTTCGGTGATTTCGAAAGCCGGCAAGGCCCCAAAGCCGCTCGGGACCCTTTTCTTTCCCGACCAAGCCCTGTAAGAGGCGCTTAGTCGGGGCATAGCGCAGCCTGGTAGCGTGACGGTTTTGGGTACCGTAGGTCGAGAGTTCGAATCCCTCTGCCCCGACCACACTTTCCCCCTTCCAAAGTCGCCCCGCCGCCCCC
>JANMJC010000435.1:0-1821 GCA_031371185.1 Paracoccaceae bacterium
CCGGCCCCGGCCCCCGCCCCCGCCCCCCCCAGCCAGCCGGCCACAACCGGCAAGGTCAGCACCGTGCAGGCCAAAGCCAACAGCAACAGGGCGGTGAAGGCTGACGGCGAGATGATGCCCCGGTCCGCCAGCACATTGGCAAAGATGATCATGATCAGCGCCTTGGTCTGCAACAGCCAGCCGATCCCCCAGGCCTGACCTGCCGGCCAGCCCAGGATCCGCCCCGCCAGGGCCACCCCGGCCAACTTGCCCACCACCGCCGCCACCAGCAACAGCCCTGCCGCCGCAAAGACGCCCGGGCCGCCCATTTCCCAGCTTGTGCGCAGGCCTGTCGACAGAAAGAACACCGGCATGAAGGCCAGCAGCAACATCTGGCGCATCCGGGCCAGCGCCTCGTGGTCCAGCCAGACCGCCTCGATCACCACCCCGGCCAGAAAGGCGCCGACCATGTAGTGCAACCCGGCCCAATCGGCGCCAAGGGCCATCAGGACCAGCCAGATCAGCGCCACCGGCCAACGATCGGCCCCGCGCAGACGCCCCATGCCACGCCGAACCACCCAAGCCAGTGCCACAAAAAGCGCCAGAAACACGGCCTGCCGCCCCAAGCGCTGCCAATCCAGCAGGATCAGCGCCAACACCGCCCAGATCGCCAGATCGTCCAGCGAGGCATAGCGCAGCACCCTTTGGCCCAGGGGGGTGCGCAACATGCCCAACTGCTCCAGAAACAGGATCAGGATCGGCAGGGCGGTGACCGCGCAGGCCATGCCCAGCCCCAGGATCACCTGCCAGTCCCGGCCCTGCGACCCGCCCCAGCCGGGCCATTGCATCATGACGACCCCGGCCGCCGCCCCAAACGCCAGCGGCACCCCCAGGGCAAGGCCGGCCGTCACGACGGTATCGCGCCGCGCCTGCCAGGCCTCGGTCAGATCCAGCTCCACCCCGGCCAGAAAGACGAACAGGATCACCGACCACCAGGCCACCCCGTTCAACGCGGTCACCACCTCGGGGCGAAAGACCGCGCCGTAGCATTCCGCGCAGAAGGCCCCCAGAACACCCGGCCCCAAAAGGATGCCGACCAGGATCTGCACCACCACCAGCGGCAGCATCACCGACCCGCCCAGAACCCGCCACAGGCCCCAGGGCAGCGCGAAAATCGCCGCAAGTGCGATCAGATAGAACTCGGTCGTCGTCATGCGCGCTTCCCCTTCTGGCCCACTTGCCCATTTTGGCCCGGTTATCCATTGCCGCGGGCCGATCTTCAACCCTGGGCCCTTGCCTTGGCGCGCATTTCCCGCAAAGACTTGATCAAACGCAAGGCCTTCCGCCATGACTTTTGCCGCCTCGATCCGCATCGACGATCTGGAGCGCGACCCGTTCCCGATCTACGCCCGGCTTCGCGCGCAGGCGCCGATCACCCCGGTTCCGGCCGCCAACTGCTGGTTTGCCACCCGCTGGCGCGACATCGAAACCATCGCCCGCTCGGCCGATTTCACCGCCGTCTCGGACGAGGCCCCGGTGAACGAGGCCTTTGGCCGCCCCAATGTGCTGACCACCGAGGGGCCGGTTCATGCGGCCCTGCGCGGCGGGATCGAGCCGCATTACCGGCCCCGTCAGGTGGCGGGCTATATCGAAACCCTGGTGCGCCCGATTGCCGAGGCCCGGTTGGCGGCCTTTCACGCGTCAGGCACCGGAGACCTGCTGTCCGAATATTTCGAGCCGGTCTCGGCTCTTGCCCTTGCGCGGTCCTTCGGCTTTGACGATGTGGACGAGCGCACCCTGCGGCGCTGGTTTCACGGTCTGTCGCAAGGGGCGATCAATTTC
>JANMJC010000442.1:0-8638 GCA_031371185.1 Paracoccaceae bacterium
AGCGACACGATCACGCTTGACCCGGTGGAACTGGAGGATGCCTTGTGGGACACCCGCGCCGAATGGGTTGCGGTGCTGGCCGGAAGCCACCCAAAGTTGAAGCCGCTGCGTCAGGGCTCGATTGCGCAGGCCCTGATCGTCAATTGGCTTGCGGACCGTCAGAATTGACGGCAAAACTCGGCGCGTTGCAAGGGTCCGGAAGGTGTGTTTGCCGGGCGAGATGACACAAAGCCGCGTCTGAAGCGGCGTTACAGGACCCCAGAGATGAAACTGACAGCCAAGCAGGATATCGACGCGCCGGCCGACTATGTCCTTGCGCAATTGACCGATTTTGAAAGCTGGGAGCGGGGCGCGATGCGGCGCGGGGCCGAGGTCAGCCGCACCGACAAGCTGCGCGAACCGGCCGTGGGCATGACCTGGGCCGCCAAGTTCCGCTATCGCGGCCGGGACCGCAACATGACCCTGCGGCTGGACCGGATGGATGCCGACGGCCATGTCGGGTTCACCGCCGGGTCGGTGCCGGCCAATGGGGTGATGCAGTTCGAATTGGTGGCGATGGCGGCGAAGCGCAGCCGGGTCTTCATCACCCTGGACATTCAGCCGAAATCCTTCACCGCCAAACTGTTCGTCCAGTCTCTGAAACTCGCCAAATCCCGGGTGGATCGCAGTCTGGCGCAGCGGGCCCAACAGTTCGCGCAGGAAATCGAAGACCGGTACAAACGGTCATTGCAGCGCTGAAGCGGAATTAGACGTGAGGGAACCCAATCTGTTTCCTCTGCCCGGGAACAAGCGCGAAGCCCGCCCGGGCGATGCCGGACCGCCCCCACGGGCGGGCATTTTGCAAATCCATCAGCAGAATTTCGGGGGGGTTGGGCCGAGCCATAAACCGCGCGGGAATTGAGGTTGCTTGCCCCCCGGCGGTCGGGCATTGCCCTGTCGGCGTGTCTGTTGAAGGGGCAAACTGGAAAGGCCGGGTACAAGAAGGCTCAATTCACAACCGTGCAGCGCGCGCGGCCCATGGTCAGTCGCGCTTGCGGTCAGCGGGGTAGACCCCCAGAATCTCGACCTGCGTGGTGAAATAGCGCAACTCCTCCAGCGCGCGTTTCACGCCCGCGTCGTCGGGATGGCCCTCGATATCGGCGTAAAACTCGGTCGCGGTAAAGCTGCCGCCCACCATATAGCTTTCCAGTTTGGTCATGTTCACCCCATTGGTCGCAAAACCGCCCATGGCCTTGTACAGGGCGGCGGGGATGTTGCGGACGCGGAAGGTGAAGGTGGTGATCATCAGACCGGCGCGGCGGGAATGGTCGGCCATGCGCGACATCACCAGAAAGCGGGTGGTGTTGTTCTTGTGGTCCTCGATGTGGCGCGCGAGCACGTCAAGACCGTAGATCGAGGCGGCAAGTTCGCTGGCCAGGGCTGCGCGGGTCTTGTCACCGGCTGCGGCCACTTCGCGGGCGGCGCGGGCATTGTCGCTGCTGACGCAGCCCCGGATGCCGTGGCTTTTCAGAAACCCCGCGCATTGCGGCAGGATCACCACATGGCCATGCGCCTCTCGCACGTCATCGACGCGGGCACCGGGCACCCCCAGCAGGTTGACATGGACCCGCACAAAGGCCTCGTCCACGATGTGCAGGCCGGCGCGTGGTAACAGGCTGTGCACATCCGCAACGCGGCCGTAGGTAGAGTTTTCCACCGCCAGCATCCCCAGATCGACTGCCCCGGTCTGGGTTTTCTCGACCACCTCTTCAAAGGTGATGCAGGGAACCGGCTCGTATCCCGGGCGTGCCTGCTGGCAGGCCTGGTGCGAATAGGCGCCCAACTCTCCTTGAAAAGCGATTCGGCCGATCATTTCGGTCCACTCCGTCACAAAAATCCCCTCAAGGGGCAATTGGTCGCGCTAGTACACCTTGAAACCCGATGGGGGAAGCGGGTAGATACCGCGCATCCAGGCCGCAAGGGAAGGCGCGACATGTTCGACACGATGACATTGACCAAGGGCGTTTCGGCGATTTGCGGATCGCTGCTGGTTTATCTGTTTGCGTCCTGGGCCGGAGACGCCTTGTACCATACCGGTGCCGCCGAAGGTCATGGCGGCGAAGAGGTGGCGCAGGCCTATACGATTGAAACCGGAGAAGCCCCTGCAGGCGAAGCCGCCGCAACCGGACCGGTCTTTGCCGATGTCTTTTCCATTGCCGACGTCGCTGCCGGCGAAAAGGTCTTTGCCAAGTGCAAGGCCTGTCACAAGGTGGACGGCACGAACGCCACGGGGCCGCATCTGGACGGCGTGGTCGGGCGAAACCATGCGTCGGTCGCAGGCTTTGAGTATTCCGAAGCGATGGCGGCCACGACCGCCGATGTCTGGACGCCCGAGGTGATGGACGCCTTCCTGACCAATCCCAAAGGCTATATCGCGGGCACCAAGATGGCCTTTGCCGGTCTGCCGAAGATCGAAGACCGTGCCAATGTGATCGCCTATCTGGCAACGTTGAAGTAAGCGTCGCGGGGATGCAATTTTCGGATGGCCGCCCGGTTCGGGCGGCCTTTTTGTTGGCCTCCCCCCTTGCGCCGGAACTTGTGACATGGACTAAATCGAAACTGCACTAGGTTGGTCAAAACTGCCCGTTCAAGGGCGATCCTATCGGGAGACTGTCATGTCAAAGCGCAGCGCCACGCAGGCAACTCTGTTCCAGACCCGCACCATGACCCAAGGATTGGCGGCCGGGTTGCTGATCGCGGCCTGTCTGCTGCCCTTCGCGGGCCGCGCGCAGGATGCAAAGGTGATCGTCAGTCACGGAATCTCGACCTTCGGAAATCTGAAATACCCGGCGGATTACACGCATCTGGACTATGTGAACCCCGATGCGCCCAAGGGTGGCGAGTTTTCGATGGCAACGGTCGGCAGCTTTGATTCGATGAACGCCTATTCCATACAAGGGGCGGCGGGGGCTCTGTCGACGGCAGCCTACGAATCCATTCTGGGTGGCACGCTGGACGAGATCGGCGCGTCGTATTGCCTGATGTGCGAGACGATGGAATATCCCGAAGACCGGTCCTGGGTGATCTTCAACCTGCGCAAGGATGTGAAGTTTTCGGACGGCACGCCGCTGACCGCCGAAGATGTGGTGTTCAGTTACAATCTGGTGCGCGAAAAGGGTATCCCGGAGTTCCGCTCGATCTTCAACGAACAGGTGGCCTCGGTCGAGGCGCTGGACCCCTACAAGGTGAAATTCACCTTTGCCCCGGATATTCCCTACCGCGACCTGCCCGCGACCGTGGGCGGCCTGTCGCTGTTTTCCAAGAAGGACGTCGAAGACAACAAGCGCGATCTTGAAGCGTCGTCTCTGGTGCCCTTCATCGGGACCGGGCCCTATGTGGCCGATGTGGTCAAACCCAGTGAGCAGATCACCTATCGCCGCAATCCCGATTACTGGGGCAACAGCCACCCGCTGAATGTCGGTCAGAACAACTTCGACACCATCCGGGTCGAGTATTTCGGCGATCCGACCGCCGCCTTCGAGGCGTTCAAATCGGGCGTCTACACCTTCAAGCAGGAAAACTCGTCGAAGATCTGGGCGACGGGATATGACTTTCCGGCGCTGACCGACGGTTGGGTGAAAAAGGAAGAGATTGCCAACGGCAACATGCCGCGCCCGCAAGCCTTTCTGTTCAACCTGCGCGAGACAAAGTTTCAGGACCCGAAAGTGCGCGAGGCGATCGGCCTGATGTTCAATTTCGAATGGTCGAACAAGACGCTGTTCTATGGGCTTTACGCCCGCATCAACTCGATCTTCCAGAACACCGCGATGGAGGCCAAGGGCCCCGCGACCCCCGAAGAGGCCGCGATCCTGCAACCGCTGATCGACGAGGGGCTGCTGCCCGCCTCGATCCTGACCGATGACGCGGTGATGTCGCCGGTCTCGGCGGCCGACAGCCAGTTGGACCGCGCCGCACTGCGCAAGGCTTCGGCCCTGCTGGACGAAGCGGGCTGGACGGTGGGGGCCGATGGCATGCGCGCCAATGCGGCAGGTGAAAAGCTGTCGGTTGAAATCCTGGAATCCAATCCGGCTTTTGAACGGGTGATCAACCCCTTCGTCGAGAACCTCAAGGCCCTGGGTGTGGATGCCGCCCTCAGCATGGTTGACGATGCCCAACTGACCGCGCGCACCGAGCCGGGAAGTTTCGACTTTGACCTGATCGTCAACGGGGCGATCAATTCTTACGAACCGGGCGCGGAAATGAAGCAGGGCTATGCCTCGGAAACCCGGGACAATTCGACGCGCAACCTGGCCGGGGGTGGCCGATCCGGCGGTGGACAGGCTGCTGGATGGTGTCATGGCGGCCCCTGACCGCGTGGCGCTTGATCTTCAGGCCAGGGTGCTGGACCGCGTGCTGCGGCAAATCCGCTTCTGGGTGCCGAACTGGTACAATCCGAACTATTGGGTCGCGACCTGGGATGTCTACAGCCGCCCGGCAGAGCCGCCGAAATACGGGTTGGGTCAGATGGCGGTCTGGTGGTATGACACGGAAAAGGCTGACAAATTGCGCGCGGCCGGGGTGCTGAAGTAACGCCGTGCTGACCTATATCCTGCGCCGCCTGTTGCTGGTGATCCCGACGCTGTTCGGGATCATGGTGGTCAATTTCGGGCTGACCCAGTTCGTGCCGGGCGGCCCGATTGATCAGGTCATCGCGCGCGTTCAAGGCGGCGGTGACAGCATCGAGGCCCTGACCGGGTCGGGCGGTGATCCGGGAATGGAAGAGGCCGACGGCGACAGCGCCTATATCGGCGCGCGCGGGCTGCCGCCCGAGTTCATCGACAAGCTGGAGATTGATTTCGGCTTTGCCCGCATCGTTTGCGCACCGGATTTCACCGGCGAGCCGACGCTGAAAGACCCGGCCTGCGTCAAGGAAAAGATCGGCACCTTTGAACGCTTCTGGATCATGATGGGCCAGTATGTGACCTTTGACTTTGGCGAAAGCTACTTCCGCGACATCGGCGTTTTCGAACTGGTGGCCGAAAAGATGCCGGTGTCGATCACGCTTGGCCTGTGGTCGACCCTGATCGCCTATGTGGTGTCGATCCCGCTTGGCATCCGCAAGGCGGTGCGCGAAGGCTCGCGGTTCGACAGCTGGACCTCGGCGGTGATCGTGGCGGCCTATGCCATTCCGTCCTTCCTGTTCGCCATCGTGCTGATCGTGCTGTTCGCGGGTGGCAGTTACTGGCAGATCTTTCCGCTGCGCGGTCTGGGGTCGGACGGCGCCGAACAACTGGGCCCACTGGCACGGTTCGCCGATTATCTTTGGCACATCACTTTGCCGGTCACGGCGATGCTGATCTCCAGCTTCACCACCCTGACGCTTCTGACCAAGAACAGCTTTCTGGACGAGATCCGAAAGCAATATGTCATGACCGCCCGGGCCAAGGGTCTGGGCGAGGGGCGCGTGCTGTATGGCCATGTGTTCCGCAACGCCATGCTGATCGTGATCGCGGGGTTTCCGGGGCTGTTCATCTCGGTCTTCTTCGGGTCAAGCCTGCTGATCGAGACGATCTTTTCGCTGGATGGTCTGGGGCAACTGGGCTTCAAATCGGCGGTCGAGCGCGATTATCCGGTGATCTTCGGCACGCTTTTCGCCTTTGGCCTGCTGGGGCTGGTGATGGGGATCCTGTCGGACATGATGTATGCCTGGGTCGATCCGCGCATCGACTTTGAACGGCGGGGCTAGGATATGGCCCCGAGTGCACTGAAACTGTCAGCCCTGAACCAGCGGCGCTGGAAGAATTTCAAGGCCAACCGCCGCGCGGTCTGGGCCCTGGTGCTGTTCGCCACGCTGTACATCCTGTCGCTTGGGGCGGAACTTCTGGCCAACGACAAGCCGCTGCTGGTGTCATATCGCGGCGAATGGCGGATGCCGTTCCTGACGTTCTATTCCGAGCGCGACTTTGGCGGCGATTTCCAGACCGAGGCGGTTTACCCTGACCCGGTGGTGAAATGTCTGATCAAATCGGGCGGCATGGTGGAATGCTTCGACGGCCCCGAAACCCTGATCCAATCGATTGATCTGGGAAAGATGGACGGGGCCCCGGGATTTCAGAAGGGCTGGATCCTGTCGGCACCGATCCCCTACAGTTTCAACACCATCAACAACGTCGAAGGGGCGGCCCCCTCGGCCCCGGATGACAAGCATCTTTTGGGCACCGACGACACCGCGCGCGATGTGCTGGCACGGGTGATCTACGGCTTTCGCCTGTCGATCAGTTTTGCGCTGATCGTGTCGGTGCTGACCTCGATCATCGGGGTGATCGCGGGGGCGGTGCAGGGCTATTTCGGCGGGCTGACCGACCTGATCTTTCAGCGCGTGATCGAGATCTGGGGCGCGATCCCGATGCTGTATGTCATCATCATCGTGGCCGCGATCTGGCGGATGAACTTCTGGCTGCTGGTGATCCTGTCGGTGGTCTTCGGCTGGATGGGTCTGGTAGGGCTGGTCAGGGCCGAATTCCTGCGGGCGCGGAATTTCGAATATGTCCGCGCGGCGCAGGCGCTTGGCGTGACCGACCGGGTCATCATCTTCCGCCACGTCCTGCCCAACGCCATGGTCGCCACGCTGACCTATCTGCCCTTCATCATCACCGGGGCCATCGGCTCGCTCGCCTCGCTGGATTACCTTGGCTTTGGCCTGCCCTCGTCGGCCCCCTCTCTGGGCGAGTTGACCCAGCAGGCCAAGCAGAACCTGCAAGCACCCTGGCTGGCCTTCACCGCCTTTGTCACCTTTTCGACCATGCTGTCGCTTCTGGTCTTCGTCTTCGAAGGTGTGCGCGATGCCCTTGACCCCCGGAAGACCTTTCGATGAGCCTTCTGGAAATTCAGAACTTGACCGTGACCTTTCATCAGGACGGCCGCGAAATTCGCGCGGTGCGCAACGTGTCGTTGACGGTGGAAAAGGGCGAAACGCTGGCCCTTGTGGGCGAAAGCGGGTCGGGCAAATCGCTGACCGCGCTGTCGACGGTCAAACTGCGGCCCGATACGGCCGAATATTCGGGGCAGGTGCTGTTCAAGGGCGTGGACACCCTGAAAATGGCCGCGCGCGATCTGCAATCGGTGCGCGGCAACGACATCAGTTTCATCTTTCAAGAACCGATGACCAGCCTGAACCCCCTACACACCATCGACAAGCAACTGGCCGAAAGTCTGCTGCTGCATCAGGGCCTGACCGGCGCGGCGGCACGGGCGCGGGTGATCGAGCTTTTGACCAAGGTTGGCATCGCCGACCCCGAAAGCCGGCTGTCGGCCTATCCGCATCAGTTGTCGGGCGGGCAAAGGCAGCGCGTGATGATCGCGATGGCGCTGGCCAACGGCCCGGAACTCTTGATCGCGGACGAGCCGACAACCGCGCTGGACGTGACCATTCAGGCGCAGATTCTGGAGCTTTTGGCCGACCTGAAGCGCGCCGAGGGGCTTAGCCTGCTGTTCATCACCCATGATCTGACCATCGTGCGCCGCATTGCCGACCGTGTGGCGGTGATGAAGGATGGCGAGGTGGTGGAAACCGGTCCGGTGGAACAGGTGTTCACCAACCCACAGCACCCCTATACCCGCAGCCTTCTGGCCGCTGAGCCGCAGGGCGCGCCGAACCCGGTGGCGGCGGATGCGCCCGAGGTTCTGCACACCGACAAGTTGCGGGTGTGGTTCCCGATCCATCGCGGGCTTTTGCGCCGCACCGTCGGCCATATAAAGGCGGTGAACGAGGCGAACATCCGCCTGCGCCGGGGCGAAACCCTGGGAATTGTCGGCGAAAGCGGGTCGGGCAAGACCACGCTGGCGCTGGCGCTGCTGCGCCTGATGCCCTTCGAAGGGCGCGCGGTGTTTCTGGGCCGCGATCTGGGCAAGGTCCGCGGCGCGGAACTGCGGGCGATGCGGCGGGACATGCAGATCGTGTTTCAGGACCCTTTCGGCAGCCTGTCGCCGCGCATGACCGCCGAACAGATCATCGCCGAGGGGTTGACCGTGCATGGGCTGGAACCGGGCCGTGACCGGGGCGAAATGGTGGCCGAAATCATGCGCGAGGTGGGCTTGGACCCCGCCACCATGACCCGTTACCCCCACGAATTTTCCGGCGGCCAGCGCCAGCGCATCGCGATTGCCCGCGCGATGATCCTGCGGCCGCAGTTGCTTGTGCTGGACGAGCCGACCTCTGCGCTGGACATGACGGTGCAGGTGCAGATCGTTGACCTTCTGCGCGCGTTGCAGGAAAAATGGCAGTTGGCCTATCTGTTCATCAGCCATGACCTGCGGGTGGTGCGGGCTCTGGCGCACCGCGTGATGGTGATGAAATCGGGTGATGTGGTGGAAGAGGGGGCGGCGGATGTCGTGCTGGCCAACCCCGCACATCCCTATACTCGCGCGCTTCTGAAAGCCGCCTTCGGGGATCGCGGCTGATGAAGATCCTGTTCGTCCACCAGAACTTTCCCGGCCAGTTCCTGCATCTGGCCCCCGAACTGGCGCGGCGCGGCCATGAATGTCTGGCGCTGACCGATTTTGCCAACACCCGCGCGTCGGACATTCCGGTCTTGAAATACAAACACGAGGCGTTGACGATTGACCCCGTCGCTGCCCGGCTGGGCCGCCTGCTCGGTTT
>JANMJC010000467.1:0-4722 GCA_031371185.1 Paracoccaceae bacterium
TTCCAGGTTGAAGACGGACGTCGGCGGCAGGCTTGCCGATCGATGCTCCAGTCAAGGTGAAGTAAAAATAGTTGCTTCCCTTCGTCGAAAGATTCACCTGCATCATGCAATACTGATCCGCCGGTTGCACATTGGGTGCCAACCCCGGCACCCGGGTCATCCGGTTCGAGGCATGCGAGCCGCCATGCCACAGCTCGATCCCCGCCAGACTGCCATGGGCATGGATGGCCTCGGCGGTCAGGGCCAGGGGCGCGATGTCGTCGTCGCTCCACAAGGTCAGAAAGGCATAGGGGCTGTCATCCGACGACGGATGAATGCTGCAGTATTCGGTGCAGACCACGCCCCACCCCCCCTCGGCCTTGATGCCGCGCAGGGCCGCGCCCGACCTCGGCCTTTGCCAGCCAAAGCCGGTGGCGTGGGGGGTCTGATAGAACCGGTTGGGTGCTGTGACCGGTCCGATCTTGACCGGCTCGAACAAAACAGCATGTCTGGGGTCCATGGGCATGGCTTGCATCCTCTTGCATCCAGACTAGCAATTGTTGTATGATCGTTCAACAAGAAAGAGACCCCGTGATCCCTCGCCAACCCCCCGAACCCCGCTTCAAACGCCTGTCGGCGGATCAGCGCGCCGCCGAACTGGTGCAGGCGGGGCTTGCGGTGCTGGCCACCGGCGGGATCACGGCCTTTACCATCGACAACATCTGCAAGCGGGCGGGGGCGTCGCGCGGGCTGATCGGCCACCATTTCGGTGGCAAGGACGGGCTGCTGGCGGCGTGCTATGCGGCGGCCTACGCGCCCTTGTTGCTGATGCTGCAAGACGCCGGGGCGCCGCCCGCCCTGCCCGATCTGATCGACGAATTGTTCACCGACCGGCAATTCCGCCGCGAGGGGCTGAACATCTGGCTGGCGCTGTGGGGCGAAATCGCGGTCAACCCGCGTCTGCAGGCCGAACATCTGAAACACTACCGCACCTATCATCGCCTGATCGCCACGGCCATCGCGCGGCATCGCAACCGCACCGCCGCCGATCCCGAAGATCTTGCCCTTGCCACCGCCCTGATCGCCCTGCTGGACGGAATCTGGGTGGAATTCTGCATCGCCCCGCAGGAAATGAGCCGCGACCGTGCCCGCGCCGCCGTCCAGACCCTGCTGACCCCCCATCTGGGGCCGATCTGACCCCCCGGGGGGGAAACCGCCTTGGTTGACTTGGGGCCGACCAAGCCCCGCACTGCAGGCCCGCGGCTTCACGGCCAGCGCTGCCGTCGACACCTGCGACAGACGATCAACCCAAGGTCATGTCGCACCTCTCCTGACCTCGCAACAGCGCTCCGCCACGGGGGCCAAGGGCCGCCGGTGGAACTTGCCGACCCCCTTCCGCCGCCCGACATCCGACACCATTCCAGCGCCCTGGTCCCTGCCCGCGCCGGACCCCGGCCAAGGGGACGACGCGCCTCGGACGATAAACCTCCCCCGCCACCCGCCCGGCCAACCAGACCTGCGGCGCGGCAAACACTGCGTGCCGAAAGGCCGTTGAAACAATCTGTTTGCGCTCTGACGGGCCCTGCTGCACCGTGGCCAAGTATCGCCGCCCTGCAGGAGCCGTCATGCCCGCCCCGTCGCCGCCCGCCCACGCCCCGACCTCGATTTCGGCCACCGATGCCCTGCCGAAGGTGGTGCGCGCCCTTGGCAGTTACCTGTGGGACAAGAGCGGCAAACAGTATATCGACGGCTCGGGCGGGCCCGCCGTCTACTGTCTGGGCCACGGCAATGCCGAGGTGAACCGGGCGATCTGCGACCAACTCTCGCAGATCGCGCATGGCTATCGCTATAACTTCACCACCGACGCGCTGGAGGAGTTGACCGAGATCGTCCAGACCAGGGCCGGGGGCGCCCTGCGCGAGATGGTCTTTGTCACCGGCGGGTCCGAGGCGGTGGAAAGCTGCCTGAAGATCGCGCTGCAATATCAAACCGCCATCGGTCAGAAGTCGCGACGCCTGTTCATCAGCCGCGAAAGATCCTGGCACGGCAATACCCTGGGCGCGCTTGGCCTGTCGGGCTTTGCCGAGCGGACGGCGGCCTTTGAGGGGGCGTTCATTCCCTCGATCAAGATCGCCACGGCCAATGCCTATCGTCCGCTGCCCGGCGCGACCGCGGAAACCGCCGGGGCCGCCGCCGCCGCCGAACTTGAGGCCGCGATCCTGCGGGCCGGCCCCGAGCGCGTCGCGGCCTTTGTCTTCGAGCCGGTCGTGGGCGCGGCAGGCGGCTGCGTGCCCGCCCCGCCCGGCTATGCGGCCGCCGTGCGCAGGATCTGCACCCGCCACGGCGTCTTGATGATCGCGGACGAGGTGATGTGCGGCGCGGGGCGTTGCGGCACCTGGCGCGCGCTGGACCATGACGGGGTCGAGCCGGACATCATGGCCATCGCCAAGGGTCTTGCGGGGGGCTATCAGCCCCTGGGGGCGGCGGTCTGCACCACCGCGGTCTGGGAGGCGATCCGCGCCCGCGACGGCGCCTTTGGCACCGGCCACACCTTCAGCGGCCACACAGCGGCCTGTGCCGCCGGGGTGGCCGTACAGAACATCGTCGCGCGCGAGGGTCTGGTGGCAAAGGTCGCCGCCAACGGCCCGCGCCTGAAATCCTGGCTCGCCGATGCGTTTTCGGGCGTCGAGGCGGTGGGCGACATTCGCGGGCGCGGTCATTTCATCGCGGTCGAACTGGTGGCCGACCGGGCCACCAAACGCCCCTTCGACGCCGCGCGCCGACTGTTCATCAAGATCCGCGCGCAGGCGATGCTCAACGGGCTGATCTGCTATCCGGTCGGCGGCAATGTCGACGGAACAAGCGGCGACATCGTGATCTTTGCCCCGCCCTACAATTGCTCGGATGACGAGTTGACCGAGATCGTCGACAAGGGCGCGCGGTCGGTTCGGCAGGTATTGCAGGCCGAGGGGCTGGCCTGATGTCGAAGATCATCATTTCCTGCGCCATCACCGGGTCGATCCACACCCCGTCGATGTCGCCGCATCTGCCGGTGACGGGCGAACAGATCGCCGCCTCGGCCATCGGTGCGGCGCAGGCCGGGGCAGCGATCCTGCACCTGCACGCCCGCGACCCGGCCAATGGGCACCCGTCGTCCGCCCCCGAGCATTGGGCGGGCTTTCTGGCGGCCATCAAGGCGGGCAGCGCTGCGGTGGTGAACATGACCACCGGCAGATCGGCGATCATGACGCTGGACCAGCGCCTTGCGGCCCCGCGCCGGTTCGCGCCGGAAATGTGCAGCCTGAACATGGGGTCGATGAATTTCGCGCTCTACCCGATGGCCTCCCGGATCAAGGACTGGAAACACGAATGGGAAAAGCCGTTTCTGGAAAACTCCGACGATCTGGTGTTCAAGAACACGCCCCGCGACATTGGCCTTGTTCTGGCCGACATGGGGGCGCTTGGCGCAAGGTTCGAGTTCGAGTGCTATGACATGAGCCACCTTTACATGCTGAAACACTTCGTTGATCGCGGGGCGGTTGCGGGGCCGCTGTTTTTGCAATTCGTTTTCGGGGTTCTGGGCGGCATGGCCCCCGATCCCGACATGCTGGTCCTGATGAAGCGCACCGCCGACCGCCTGTTCGGCGACAGCTATCAGTTTTCGGTGCTGGCGGCGGGGCGCGCGCAGATCCCCATGGCCACGATGGCGGCCACGATGGGCGGCCATGTGCGCGTCGGGCTCGAGGATAATCTGTACCTGTCCCGGGGCGTGCTGGCGCAAAGCAACGCCCAGCAGGTCAGACTGATCCGCGAGATCGTCGAGCGTCTGGGGCGCGTCGTCGCCACCCCGGCCGAGGCGCGCGAACTGCTGGCGCTGAAGGGCGTGGCGCGGGTGGCGTTTTGACCCCGCATCTGCGCCGCGCGGGGGCCGATGACGCCGCGCTGATCCATCACCTTCTGAACGAAATGGCAGCAGCCGAGGGCGGCCGGATCAAGGGCACGCCCGAGTTGATCGCGCGCCACGGCTTTGGCCCGAACCCTCGGTTTCGCGTGGTTCTGGCACTGGCCGAAGCTCCGCTTGGTCTGGTCCTGTACTTCCCCGAATACTCCTCGTGGCGCGGGCAGATGGGGGTTTTCGTGCAGGACCTGTATCTGGGCCCGGCCGCGCGCGGCCTTGGTCTTGGCCGCGCCCTGCTGGCGGCAGCCTTTCGGGACGCCGCCAGCGACGCCGACTGGGTTCCCGAATTCCTGACCCTGATGGTGGCGCACAAGAACACTGCCGCGCTCGGCTTTTACGGCGCGCTTGGCTTTGCCCCCCGCGACAACGCTGACCCTCTTATCCTTGCAGGAGAGGGCCTTGCCGCCCTGATCGCCCGGTGATCAAATCCTTCGACCCCGCCCAAAGCGCGCAGATCCGTCTGTCCCCGGGCGCAGGCCCGCCCCGCCCCGAAAAGCCCGCCCTCATCGACACCGCCGAACCGCTTTTTCTTGCAGGAGGGGGCCTTGCCGCCCTGATCGTCCGATGATCAAAACCTTCGATCCCGCCCAAAGCGCACACGACCGGCAGGTCCACCTGCCCCCGGGCGCAGGCCCGACCCGCCCCATGCCATGCCCCCCGCGATACCGCCGGCCCGCCGTTCCTGGCAGGAGGGGGCCTTGCCGCCCTGATCGCCCAGTGATCAAATCCTTCGACCCCGCCCAAAGCGCGCTCGTCCGTCTGTCCCCGAGATCGCAAGCGCACAC